>JAGLWB010000276.1 GCA_023133655.1 Bacteroidales bacterium | reverse complement strand
TGTAGGCATCTATTCATTAAATGGCCGGCAATTGGATGTAGTCAATTCACAAACAAGCCAACCCTGTCAGCAAACAATTGATTTAAGTAAATATCCAAAAGGAGTTTATTTTATAGAGGTTAGATTTGAAGATGGCAATGTTGTGAAAGAACGAATTATTAAGCAATAATAGATACAGATTGGAAATTCATCTCACCAACTCAATCAATGCAATTTCATGTAGAACCGGAATTTTACATTGAAAATACAATAAGCTGATTCCCCAATCCCCCTGCCTGATGTTTTGATTAATATTGGGCAGGTTTTTTTTAGGGATGCCATCCCTTTTTTTCTTATATTTGCGTGAAGCAACTTGTTATAAAACACTATTTCGTCACCCAACATAATAAAAGACAAGGTATGAAAGCAAAAATCTTTCTTTCAGTTCTGGCACTTGCACTTATGATAAGTGCCTTTGGTCAAAAGCCTTCACTTGAATTGACCTTCACCGCTATTGACAGCGCCTCTTACGTCCAGCTCGACAACATCAAAGTGATGAACCGGACACAGGGAGGCGATACAGTGCTATATTGGCCCGATACTGTGCTTAATCTTTTTTATGTTGGAATTGATGAATTTAACAAAGAGGGAGAGGCTCTTCACCTGTTCCAAAACTACCCCAACCCGGTAAAAGACCAAACTACTCTCACTTTGTATCTTCCCGAAAAAGGAAAAGTAAATTTGGTGATTACGGACATATTAGGGCTCCAGGTCATCAACACAGAGAAAGTACTGGAGAGAGGATATCATTCGTTCCGATTTGTCCCCGGAGGTGGGGGAATATTTTTCTTTACGGCTTATTGGAGAGCAACCAGCAGGAGTATTAAAATCCTTACCCCCGGGAACGGTTCAGGCCTTACAAGCTCCCTTGAATACACAGGAAGCAAGATCACGGAACCACAGTTCAAGAGAATAGAAGCTACCCGGAACTTCTCCTTCAGCCTTGGCGATGAGTTGCTTTACATCGGTCATGCAAACGGTCTCCAATCCGGCATGCTTGATTCCCCTGAAACCAGCGAAACCTATACCTTCCAGTTTGCCACCAACATACCCTGCCCGGGAACACCCACAGTGACTTATGGGTACCAGGTTTATAATACCATTCAAATATTCAGCCAGTGCTGGTTGAAAGAGAACCTGAACATAGGTACGATGATCCCGGGCGGCCAAAATATGTTAAATAATGGATTGGTAGAAAAATACTGTTACAACGACGAGCCCGACAGTTGCACAAAATATGGCGGCCTTTACCAGTGGTGGGAGATGATGCAATACACTTTCCAACCGGGCGTGCAAGGCATCTGCCCACCGGGCTGGCATCTCCCCACGGATGAGGAGTGGAAAGTGTTGGAAGGTGCTGTGGACAGCCAGTATGGGATAGGAGATCAAACATGGGATGAAGAAAATGAATGGAGAGGTTCTGATGCCGACACGAACCTGAAAACTACAAGTGGCTGGAATGGTGGAGGCAACGGCACCGACCTGTTTGGTTTTTCGGGTCTGCCGGGTGGCGACCGTTGCTACATTGGCGGCTTCGGCTACGTTGGCAGCAGCGGTCTCTGGTGGACGTCTTCAATGGGCAGTTACGACTACGCATGGTTCCGAAGCCTCTATTACGACTATCCGGGGGTAAATCGTTCCTACTGCAAGAGGAAATACGGTTTCAGTGTTCGTTGTGTCAGGGATTAGAAGGAAACTTTTGCCTTGCAAGTGTTTTTTCTTCCCTTGAGTCACTTCTATCAAGAGCAGTAAAACAGGCCTACAAGCTCTTTTCATTACCGTACAGGTCTTAATAGGATAAAGGGGTACTTCCCCCTGGATATGGAAATGACACGACTTCGTCCAACTTGCTTTATATAAAAATGATATCCATATAAATTAAAATCCTTTTAAATTTGGAACACGTAACACTTTTCCTTACATTTGCGTGGACCAACTTGTTATAAAACACTATTTCGTTATACGGAATGCATTATAAAAACTACTATGTTACAAAAACTGATCAAAATAACAACGATTGTTTTATTAATGACAACTTTAAATTGTTATAGTCAAAATTTTCCATCACCTGTAATTACTCATCTTGAGGAAATTAGTTTTGGTGTCCTGTATTTTACCTGGCATGTACCTCCAACACGTGAACTATCTTCATATAATGTTTATAAGAATGGGGCTCTTTATCTAAGTACAACTGATACGTGCTTAATTGATACAATTCCATTCTATTATAAGAACCAATATCATATCACAGCTGTTTACACAAATCCTGATGGGGAGTCGGATTCTTGTGGATTATTATATATATATGAAGGAAATATAGAGATGCCACATATATTTTCATTTGAGAACGGTTATGAACTTTTAGCATCCTTTGCGCTAAATGGGAATGTTTACTGGGAATTTACTGATGAGGATTCTTTTACGGGAAATTGGTGTGCATACTTTGACTCTGATTCAATTAACTATTCTTCAAGGATTTTAACTGCACCAATCTATTCTTACGTTCCATTGGATAGTGTAAAATTAAGCTTCTGGTATAAAACACCGTTAAATCAAGGAATTTCTGATACTTTGCTGGTCCTGGGTGGCCAGGGTGTATATTCGCAGGATACTATTTTGGGGCCGCTTTATAACAACCCAGAATGGACTTATCAGGATGTTTTTCTACCATATTTTCCCTTTCATAACTTTACATTTGTTGCAACCTCCGGAAATGGCAATGGGGTATATATTGATGATATTAACTTAACAGGATTAACTACACATACGGAGGAAAATAATAGTAAAATAAATGAACTTAAAATGGAATTATACCCTAATCCATGCAGCGATAAGGTAAATGTCGCTTTAAGTGTTCAGAAATCCGATAATTACTATCTTTCTATTTTGGACATGCAGGGAAATCTTATTCATCATAAGTCATTAGGATTTTTATTAATTGGGGATCATACCTTTAGAATTGACATTTCATCTTATTCAGAAGGATTATACCTGCTTAAGTTGAACAATAGCAATACAAGTAAGATAAAAAAAATAATTATCAAATAAATAATGCACTTCCTCATTACATGGCCTCAAGCGCCACATGGCTCAAATCCTGGCCTCCCAGGTCGGGGCTTAGCCCAGGAAACATTTTGTTAAATGCTTTAACTGAAATCAAATGAAAAGACCCTTTTTTATAGTATCGTTATTAGGCTTATTCATTCTTAATGGATTTTGCCAAAATTTCCCTCCTCCAACAAATGGCTCATTATATATAACTAATCCTAATATAATTTACCTTAGTTGGGATCCTCCCAACCGGGAATTATCATCATATAACATTTATAAAAATGGAGGCATATTACAAAATACCACTGATACCTATTATTACGATACGGTATTCTTTGCTTATACAGTAAACTACAACATTACAGCAGTATATACAAATCCGGATGGTGAGTCTGATCCCGATTCATGTTTTATGGGAGCTGCTATTCCTGAAGCACAAGTTTTTCCTTATTACCAAGGATTTGAAGGTCAGCTTGTAATACTTTCAACTTCAGCCTTAATAGGGAATGATTATTGGGAGAAGACTACAAATAATCCATTTACAGGCCAACAAGCGGTTATTTTTTATTCAGAGACAATAGGAAATTCATCAAGAATTTTTAGCCCACCTTTTTGGCACTATGAAACTAATGTTGTTGTAAATATAAGCTTTTGGTATAAAACCGAAGATAACCAAAATAATAGCGACGATTTATTTTTTATATATAAACCTGAAGCAAACTGGGAAAAAATTGGTCCTCTTCTTTACTCAGACGATTGGATACATTATGATACAACATTACCTTTTACATATGGAATGCAATTTGGTTTTGATGCAGTTTCAAATAATGGTGGTGGTGTTTATTTAGACGAAGTTTCATTCGATGTAAGTTCTGTCTCTGTTTTAGAAAATAGGAGGGAAGCTCCCCTTTTCGATATTTACCCAAATCCATGTAATAAAGAAATGTATATATCGCTTAAAATCCCATCTTCAGCGAAATATATCTTATCACTCTACAATAGCATGGGGATAATAGATAGAACTGTTGTTGATCAATATCTTCTTAAAGGGAAACACAGTACTTCTATAGATGTAAGGGACTTACAAAGCGGTGTCTATTTTTTACGATTGACAGGAGGAGGGGGGACTTTTATAAAGAAGGTGATAATCAATTAGGTTAGAAGGTTTGCGGGCGTTTTTTTATAAAATCCGGTCTTATGAAAGCAAAAATCTTTCTTTCAATACTGGCACTTGCACTTATGATAAGTGCCTTTGGTCAAAAGCCTTCACTTGAATTGACCTTCACCGCTATTGACAGTGTAGCTTATGTACAATTGGACAGCATTAAAGTAATGAACCGTACGCAAGGAGGCGATACGGTGCTGTATTGGCCTGATACAGTGCTTAATCTTGTTAATGTGGGAATTGATGAATTTAACGAAGAGGGAGAGGCTCTTCACCTGTTCCAAAACTATCCCAACCCGGTAAAAGACCAAACTACTATCACTTTGTATATTCCTGAAAGGGGGGAAGTAACTCTGGTGATTACGGATATATTAGGGCGCCAGGTTATCAACACAGAGAAGGTGTTGGAGAGAGGATATCATTCCTTCCGATTTGTCCCCGGGAGTGGAGAGCTATTCTTTTTTACCGCTAATTGGAAAGCAACCAGCAGCAGTATCAAAATCCTCACACACGGGAACGGTTCAGGCTTAACAAGCTCACTTGAATACACGGGAAGCAAAATCACGGAACCACAGTTCAAGAGAATAGAAGCTATCCGGAACTTTTCATTCAGCCTTGGCGATGAACTGCTATATATCGGCTATGTAAACGGTCTGCAATCCGGCATGCTTAATGCCCCTGAAACCAGCGAGACTTTAATTTTTCAGTTTGCCACTAACATACCCTGTCCGGGAACTCCAACGGTGACATACGAGGGACAGGTTTATAACACTATACAGATTTTCAGCCAGTGCTGGCTGAAGGAGAACCTGAACGTGGGAACGATGATAGACGGATTAGATGAAATGGAAAATAACGGTATAATTTAAAAATACTGCTACAACAATGAAGAAGACAGTTGCGCTATTTACGGAGGACTTTACCAGTGGGACGAGATGATGCAATACACAACCACGCAAGGTGTACAGGGTATTTGCCCGGATGGATGGCACCTCCCCACGGATGAGGAGTGGAAAGTGCTGGAAGGTGCTGTGGACAGCCAGTATGGTGTTGGGGATCCGGAATGGGACTTAGGAGGTTGGCAGGGATTTGATGCAGGCTTAAACCTGAAATCCAACTATGGTTGGTATTTGGAAGGTAACGGTACCGATCTTTTTGGTTTTAAGGGTCTTCCAGGAGGCGGCCGAAGCTACAATGGTTACTTCTACTATATTGGCGACTATGGTATCTGGTGGTCGGCTACGGAGGACAATTCCACCTACGCATGGTTCCGCGATCTGCTCTACCTCTATTCAGATGTATACCGTGATTACGCCAGTAAGGCATGCGGTTATAATGTCCGGTGCTTAAGGGATTATTAGGCTATTCGCCAGAGGCGGACGGGCAAAACCCGTTTGATGATCTTACTATTTGACATAAAAATTCTCAGTTATAGAAAAAATAATGTTTTTTCACAACAACGTACCGGAATAATATTAGATTAATCTGTATTTTTACTGGGTATGGTCGGATCAATAAGTAGGTTGTGAGCAAATTATAAAAACAAATACTATGAAAAGGTTACTGACGATTTTAATATTATTATTTCTTTCAAACACATTGTTTTCACAAGACTATTTCGAATTTCCGACTTCAAACGCGCTATGGAATCATATAATAGTTGAAAGCATGTCGCCTCCCTATGAATGGACCGTAATTGATTCTCTTGGTCAACCAATAACAATTGGGAATCAGCAATATATCGAAATTTATAATGTTGGATTAGGAACCCCTTACGTTGTTGGAGCAATAAGAGAGGATACTAGATTAAAAAAGGTTTACTTCCACAATTTCGCCGATGAAATAGTATTGTATGATTTCTCATTAGATTTAGGTGACACTATTTTTTATACAACAAATCTATGGTATATTATGGACTACTACAAAACCGTAGAAACTATTGACTCAATTAATATATGCGGACAATATAGAAAAAGATGGCATCTTAGAAATTCCTATCTCAACATGAATGATACCTGGATTGAAGGAATTGGAAGTGTTTTTCGATATGGTTTATTGTATCCCAATGACCCTGATATTGTTCTTGATGGTTCAACTCCATATTTTGGATGTTTTAAACATGATACAATAACTTATATAGATGGAAGTACCTGCACAGGAACTTGTCCCTGTGAAGGCTGGTTAGTTCACATTAATGAAATTGCTGAGACTGATAAGGAAATTATTTTATATCCAAATCCGGCAAAAAGGCTTCTTCATATTGACTTACAAAATAGTAAGACAAGTTATAACTATCTTGAAATTTACACATATAACGGAGAACAGATACAAAAACAAGAAGTAACATCGAAAGAAAACATTGAACTTGATTTAGGATTTCTGACCAAGGGAATGTATTTTATTAAACTGACAGGAAAAGATAAGGTAACTTTAAGAAAATTTGTGAAAGTTAAATAATCTGCCCATAACATGCTATAAATTCAAGCGGGATCACCTCTCACGCCCCAACCAACTTGAATCGACACAATGTGTTGATTTTCACCTTGTACCATGATGTTTTATTTAAAGTTGTTTAAAATTCTTTCCCGATCCTCATTCCCCTTGTTGTTTTTATGATAAAGCTCCACAAAGACTACCCGTTGCTCCGCTTCAAAGTGGGCGTATATAAGCCGCAAACCTGAATTGATGCCCCGCCCTTTTAAACTCTTACAAGCAATCTTTTTCACCTTTATCACACAAGTTTCAATACCTAAACCATCAATCCTATAGCTGAATGGTGGCCGTTCGTTTGGTTCTACCTTCAGAACTTTTTTTACTACTTCAAGGTCGTCGTTCGAACTCCAGTACTTCCTGAGCAGCTTTTTCAGATCCCTTTCAAATTCATCCAGTTCGTCAAAGATCATGGCTGCTCAGGTTCGTCGGTATAAGTTCTTACTGAAAAAGGGGATTCCCGGTAAAACGCTAATTCGTAATCAATAACTTCTCCTTCTTCGGATGCCTTCCATGGCATATCCTTATGCGAGTATTCACTAATTGCTGCAGCTGACCAATCAGAAAACCGATCAATTACCTGATCTATTATTTCTTTTTCAGCTGCACTCATCATGGTAAGATCAGCTTTTTCCATTGGAATATATCTTGTTTGCGGATAGCCATGATACGCTGTTTTGATTCGTTGCAGCTGACCGTTTTCTATCATCTGACTGATAATGCTATCCAACTTTTGCGGCACCGGGCCATAAGGCAATTTACGGTATTGAGAACCGGTTAAATGCTCCTCATACTTTTCGTAATAATCAAAATCGGAAAAGTAAAGCAGCTTGTTAAAGAGAGTTTCCCCTACATTGGGTTTTCCGGCACATCGTTCAAGAATGTATAGTAAAACATTTTTGAATTTATCTGTTTTAAACTTAGGAACCGAAATCCTTATATCCTGCCTGACAGGAGCAGCTTCTTCCACTATTTCAACTTTTTCCACAACTTTGTACTCCTTTGCCAAAAATTTATCCAGTGAAAAGCCAAGTACTTCTGACAGTTTAATAAGTTCAATAACGGATATGTTCCGGTTGCCTGACTCTATCTGAGCAACCGAAGACCTGGGGATTTCCAGGAATTTGGCTAAATCTTCCTGAGATAGACCTTTTAGCTTTCTAAGTTCCAGTATCCTTTTTCCAATTTGTTTAGGTGACAATCTTTTATCCATAGTTCTGCTAAGTTTATTGCAAAGATAAAGAATGTTTTATTATTAAACAAATAATTGTTCATTTATACGACATAAATAATAAAAATTCCTTTTAGTGGTAACCTCAAAGAAAAGCGAAAAACGAAAGGCGAGAAACGAAAAGAGAAAAAGATGGACTTTTCGTGCTGTCAGGTGTTACACCTGACAGCCAAAGTAACGTTGTGGAGTTGCGGGGAGTCGAACCCCGGTCCAAACAAGGAACACGTGTGCTTTCTACATGCTTAGCTTGCTGTTGGTTTTCGTGTTTGATCCGGGAACAAGCGCCCAAGGCCAAACCTTAGCTTCTTTATCTCATCCTGTCATCGAAGCCCTGACAAAACCAGCCCAAAATTGCCTACGCCCTGTGATCCGGCCGGAATCAGGCATCTCCACCGGCAGAACGTCCCGTCCCGGTTCCTTGAACCAGGATTAAGCCCGATCTACTAAACTTCGATTAGGCAGCGAGAGCGAAATTGTTTTCGCCAATTGTTTGTGTGCAGATAATGATAACGAGCGTATCTACAATGCCCGGCATGCTTACAAACCCATTCACCTTGATGTCAAATCCAGTCAACCCCGGGTTAAGATATGCGATATACGATTTACGAATAACGATATTCGAAATAAAGATATACGATATACGAATTAATCAAATATCATTCCAAATTCGATGCAAAGATACGAAAAAAAGTCGACAGTTAGCAGTAGGCAGCCAATAAAGATTTCTACATCCCAAGAATCTCGTAACTAAACTTTCGTGGATTGATACACATTACCGGTATTTGTGAAGTGTTGAAGATCATCTCTTCATCATAAGTACCCAGCAAGAACTTAGAGAATCCTTTATCAGGATTAGTCATGATCATGATCAGATCGGTGTTAATGGATGTTGCATAATCGATAACCTGTTTGGAAAATCCACTGCTTTTTTCGGCAACCTTATGCGTAACTGCCACTCCGTTTTTCTCAAGATAATCAGAAATCAATTTTGAAGCATCATTAATTCCCTTATCTGAGGTGTTAATCTGATAAATATGAATGGTTGCACCAAACTGTTTGGAAATAAAAACAGCCCATTTGGTTTTTTCCCATGGACCGGCTTCACTGGTGATAGGAAGAACAATGTTCTTGTACCCCTGTTCGAAAGCTCGTTTCTGAACAACAATCACCGGTGCCGGTGAACTGGTTACTACTTTTAATGCAAAACTACCGGTCAGATGTTGCATTCCTACCTTTCCATGCGTGCCAAGATAAACAAGATTAGCCCCAATATCTTTAGCTACCTCACCAATAATTGTGAAAATACTGCCTTCCATGGCCATTGTCTCAACAGCAATACCATACTTGCCTTTTAGTATGTCAGCAATATCGCTAAGTTTCTGATCAATAGCAGACTCACCCAAATTTTCTTTCTTGAGATATGATTTGGTGTCCTTATTGATAACATGCAATAAAACAACTTTATAATTTAAAAATTTAGCCGCATCAGCCGCCTGCAAAGAAGCGTTTAAACATACTTCTGAAAAATCTGTTGGGACCAGAATAATATCGTTCATTTTATCTTTCATGAGGGAATGTTTTATGGATTTCTTGTTATTTTTTTACAAAAATACATTAAATTTACTTTTCGCCCAAATTTAAATAAGCCACAAATTGAGGAGCCCCACTTTCAGCGGGATAAACTCCGCGACGAAATCCCGATGAATCTGGGCTGCAAGCCACAAGCTGCAAGCTGCTAGCGAAACAATCGACAATCGACAATCGACAATCGACAATCGACAATAAAATTAATAGCTTTCCTCAACATCAACAATTCCATTATTTTCTTCAGGGATTCCCGGCTTGAGAAGTTTTTCACACCGGTTAATATAAAGCCCGGCTGCTTTGTCATGCATATTAACCTCCTTAATAGCTGAGAATCCGGCTAATGCTTCTTTGTATTGTTTGTTTTTATAATGATTTATGGCTTTACCAAACTGAACTTTTGTTTCTATCTTTAACCGTTTGATATCCTCCGGTTCACCGTCAATGATTTCGAAAATATAAACAGCTTCTTTTTTACCCTTCACCTTAACAACATCCAGAAACCGGTAATGGTAATTGCTGGGGTCATCAATTTTAATAAGGGTATCTTCACTAATAATAATGGCGTTGCCATATATTTTAGTCAACCCCTCAAGTCGCGATGCCAGGTTAACAGCATCTGAGATCACGGTACTATCCATTCTTCCTTCTCCTCCTACAATGCCCAGCATCAATTTTCCGGCGTGAATTCCAATACCGCTGTCGATTTCCGGTTTACCGAATTGGCTCATTACCTGGTTGAACTGCACCAGTTTTATCCGCATTTCAATTGCAGCATTAATAGCATCACCCGGATTCTCCGGGAAAAGAGCCATAATTGAATCTCCGATATATTTATCAATAAAACCATTGTTATTGCTTATTACCGGTTCCATATACCCCAGGTAATGATTAAGAAAGTCGAAATTTTCTTTTGGTGTCATCGATTCGGAAATTTCCGTAAAGCCACGAATATCAGTGAAAAGAATGGTCATTTCCTGTTGTACCTGATCACCCAGTTTAATATCAACAAAGTGTTCTTTTTTTAGAAAGTGAAGGAATTGCCTGGGCACAAACCGCGCATAGGCCTCATTCATTCTGGAAATGTTTGAAATATAGTCTTTTATCTTTTGGGACATGTCGTTATAACCCTCGGTAAGCAGTCCTATTTCATCGTTGGTCCTAACAATGCCAAAGTTATTCATATTGCCTTCTCCGGTAAGTCTCATGTTATCAAGAAGTTCTTGCACAGGTTTAACAATATCCTGCGTTGTCCATCGCACGAAGAAAATAATGTAAACAAAGGATATGAATATGCCTGCCCCGATCCCTACGAACATAGATATATTGTCGATAGCATTTACATAAAACAGGCTACGATAGGGGCTGTCCATGCCAATTGTTTCAGGCAAACCAAAAATCTTAGTATAATTTCCAAGCAATATTTTAACCTGGTCGTTTGATAACTCACCAAGGTCTGAAACGGATGTCAGGCTAAGAAGGAGGTATAAAATAACGATGGTTAAAGGAAGCAGGGTGGTCATTGAACTTGAAACCAGGAACCGGTTTCGTATTTTTCCAACTTTGAAATTGAATATCCTGTTCCTTAGCTCTTCTGCTGTATAAATATGTTCAAGATATTTAATATGTACGCGGTGTTTTTGCCAGAAAAAAACAAATAGTAAAGAAAGAAGGGAAGATATAACTGAAACATAGAAAAACTGTGTAAAGATTTGTTTGTGCGCTTCATCACTGAACTGATCCGGGCTGAGTATCACATAGATCATGTATGCTGTATTTATGGCAAAAGCAATAAAAAAAATACTACTATTGATCCATGGTGTGTGCAGCAACAGTTTTTTGCAGTAAGAAAAAAGTTTTTTTGATATCCTTTTATTCTTTCGCTTCCTTATGAAATATCTCTTAAAAGGCAAATTGAACAGGAATCCAGCAAGAAAAATGATTATGAGCATTTTGAGAAGAAGATTAAATGACTTTGTCATTGGATTCTTCTCAGTATTATTTGGCTGGTTTGCCCCAACGGTAAGGCCTCCAATTCCTATTCTCTGTGTATCATCTGTTACAGTGTCAATGTTGCCACTTAACGGGTTGAGGACAAAGTGGAGATTGTCAGGGTCAATTGAATCTTCCGGTAACGTAGTGTCATTCAGGTTTAGTAGAGTTACTGGTTGAATGTTTGCTTTAAAAAGATTAGTATTCAACGCCCCTGCCTCCTGATCTTGTCCTTGTGAATTTTGTCCCCCTTTTTCAATGAGTAACGGAGCATATTTAAGGAATTGCACCCCTATGAAAGGAGTTACAAGAAAGTAATAGATGAATGTTGCCAGAAAATATATTCTGAAACCATAATATGTGGGAACCCTGGAGTGCTTCATAATAATTTATAAACCGACATAATTTTTCTTAGGCAAATATATACAAACAGCATGAGAAATCATATGCCTGGGTGTTACTAATTGCCTTCATTTTGCTGAAGTGGTTGGGCATAAGTGATAACATCCTTAGCGGTAATTGTCATATCGCAAAGAATCACTAATCGCTCGATCACATTTCTTAACTCTCTGACATTCCCTGTCCATTTCAGTTTCTTTAATTCTTCGTGTGCGTCACCGGTAAGTTCCATCTGTGGTTTCCCCTGATTTTCACAGATCTCTTTCAGGAAGTGATCAGCAATAAGAGGAATATCCTCTTTTCTTTCATGCAAAGGAGGTATATGAATTAAGATAACGCTTATCCTGTGATACAAATCTTCTCTGAATTGTTGTTTTTTTATTTCCTCGTTCACATTCTTGTTTGTAGCGGCGATGATTCTGACGTCTACCGGAATAGATTTTTCTCCTCCAACGCGCATGATTGTATTTTCCTGCAAGGCTCTAAGTACTTTAGCCTGGGCCGACAGGCTCATATCTCCAATTTCATCCAGAAAAAGGGTGCCACCATGGGCCAATTCAAAATCGCCTTTGCGTTGTTTAATGGCAGAAGTAAAGGAACCTTTTTCATGGCCAAATAGCTTACTCTCGATTAGTTCTGATGGGATTGCTGCACAATTAACTTCGATAAACGGACCATGGGCACGATTGCTTTTAGCATGTAACCACCGGGCAACCAACTCCTTTCCTGTACCGCTTTTCCCTGTAATCAAAACCCGGGCATCAGTTGGTGCCACTCTGTTTATCATTTCTTTTATTTGTTTCATTTCATCCGACTCACCAATCATTTCAAATGTCCCACTGACTTTTTTCCGCAAGACTTTGGTTTCGGAAATAAGTGTGGACTTATCCATAGCATTACGAATAGTGATTAGTAGCCTGTTAAGATCCAATGGCTTGGCAATGTAATCATAAGCCCCCTTTTTAATTGCTTCAACTGCTGTTTCTATTGTGCCATGCCCTGATATCATAACAACAGGGGTATCGGTTAGCCCGATCGTCTTTTCTAACACCTCAATACCATCCATTTGAGGCATTTTTATATCACAAAGAATTACATCGTAATTGTTTTTTCCAATCAACTCAAGTGCCGTCATTCCATCATTGGCATCATTAACTTCGAACTTTTCATACTCCAATATCTCACGCAACGTATTTCGAATACTTTTCTCATCGTCTATAACCAGGATTTTTGCCATTCTTTAAAATGTTTTACAAATCGACATAAATTATTTCATACAAAAATACATATAAACTGCGAAAAAATTAACAGGTAGGCTCTATGTGGCATTTGAAATATATTTATTTTCCGGGAAGCTTGTTTTTCGTGCAAATATTTACTAATTTTATAAACGAATCTAAAAAGAAAAAAAATGAAATGTCCGGTTTGTCAAACAACAGGTTTAGCCAGGGAAATAAATGAATGTCCAAACTGCCATACCGACCTTCAGGCATATAGTTTGTTATGGTCTCTTAATAAAAAACGAAAATACGGATTAGGATTGTTGATTTCCTTTTTTGTGTTGGCCGTACTATTTTGCCTGGCATGGTTATTTGCCCCTATTGAAGGAAAGGACTTCAAAAGCGAAGAAAATCGAGAACAATTTGTACAGGAGATCCAGGTTATCACAGCAGAAAATGATCAGCTTATGAAATCCCTTCTTGATTCAGAAGCCATCATCAAACATCAAGATTCGGTAATTTCACATCTCGAGGGTGAGTTGGCACAAATGAAAAAAAGCGTTTCGGCAGACGTTGCAAGCAGCAAGAACCACTATCAGGTTCATATTGTTGAAAAGGGTGAAACGTTATTTGAAATAGCTGAGGCTTTCTATGGTGATGGGTTTGGCTATAAGCGAATTGCTAATGACAATAGTCTTTCCAACCCTGACATCATACTGACAGGGCAGCGTTTAAAGATATATAAATAGAATATTACGTTTGCTGAGGCAAGGTACACGCTAATAAGTTGGATGGTGAAGAAGAGGAAAAGGCTAATGGTATCTACATACAACTAATATAATTCTTAATAATGACAACACTTATATCAAATCTGGAACAAAAAATCACACATTATCTAAAAGAGATAAACCGGTTAAATAGTCTGGTTTCCGATCTTAAGGCAGAAAAAGATAAGTTAGAACATGAATGTTCAGATATCAAAGAGGACCTGTCAATTTGTGAAGCAGAAAAGAAGCAGTTAAAGGTTGATCTTCAATTGCTTATGGAAGAGTATAATAGAGTTACTGAAGAGCCAAAAGAGTAGCCTATTTAATAGTCTTGTGTTTCCGTCCACAACGCGGGCATAAAATCTCATTTCCTGAATATCCTGGTGGCACTTTCATTTTTAAACCACAAACGCAGTTGATAAAATCATAACGATCAACATTCAGCATTAAATCCTCTAAGTTTCGTTTTGACTGCCTTGCATTTTTAATCTTTCCTTTTCCTGCTTCTCCTTTTCTGATTTGAATATCTTCATGATCCGTCAATCCGGAAGCCGGAATGATAGGTTTAACAGAACCTTTCACATTGGAAAATGCTTCCTGGTAATCGCTAAAATTAGCTCCATGGGCCATGTTTCTCAGAATCTTTATCCTTTCATGTATAGGTGGATGAGTACTTTGCAGGCTCGACGCTTTTCTGCCTTTACGCTTTAAAGGATTATTGATATAAAGTGGTGCAGTGACTTTTGTTGCTGTTTTGAGTTCTTCATGTGAGCCAGCTATTTTTTCCAGGGCTGAAGCCAACCCTTCAGGGTAACGCGTTAGTCGAACGGCAGATGCATCAGCAAGATACTCCCGTTTTCTGGAGATCGCAAAATAAAGGAGTGTCGCAAAAAGAGGAGCAAGAATAGAGAGTGCTATTGCAATGATCATGATGATTAGCTGTCCTTGCCCTCCGCGGGATGAGCTTGATCGACGTCCCCCCGCGAGAGATGAATAAAACATCCCTCTCAGAAAAACTTCTGAGATCAATACAATAGTGCCTAACATAATACTGGCATAGGTCATAAACCGTATATCCCTGTTTAAAATATGTGATGTTTCATGCGCTACAACACCTTGCAGTTCATCCCTGTTAAGCATTGATAACAGTCCGGCAGTAACAGCAATAGCACTGTTTTTTGGATTGCGGCCTGTTGCAAATGCATTTGGGGCCGGACTATTGATGATATATATTTTGGGCATAGCCGGAAGGTTAGAGGCAATGCGCATCTCTTCCACCACATTAAAAAGTTGAGGGTGTACTTTTTTGGTTACTTCTTTGGCATTGCTGACAGCCAGCAGTATTTTACTGCCGGAAAAATGGCTTATCATATTCAAAATGAACAAAATTATCAACGCGATAACAATGCCGGTGATGCCACCACTGTAAGGATTAACTGCACTTCCAATGAAATAACCAAGTAATAGAAGCAATATGGTCATCCCTATGAAAAGGAAAAATGATTTTCTTTTGTTTGCTTGTATTAGCTCCCACATTATAAAGACAGATATTATGAACAATCCAGCCTAAGCGAAATCAACTTTAGGCACTTTTTTTTCCGTCTGGTCTTCGATTTCAAAAAACTCTTCTTCTTTAAAATTAAACATTCCTGCAATGATATTGGAGGGGAACATCTCTGTTTTATTATTAAAGAATAAGACCTGATCGTTATAATTCTGACGGGAAAAAGAAATTTTATTCTCAGTGGAGGAAAGCTCTTCCTGAAGAGAAAGAAAATTTTGGTTTGCTTTCAGGTCGGGATAAGCTTCAACAGCAATTTGCAATTTGCCGAGTGCACCACTAAGAAGTCCTTCGGCTGCTGATTTTTCGCCCATTGTTTGAGCACCCATCGCTTGCGCCCTTGCATTGGTTACACTATCCAACGTTCCTCTCTCATGTTTCATATACCCTTTTACGGTCTTAATCAGGTTTGGGATGAGGTCGTGCCGCCTTTTTAACTGGACATCAATTTGCGACCAGGCATTTTTTACCTGATTTCTGAGTTTTACTAATGAATTATAGACCCCGATAATATAAAAAATCAGGATCAATACTATTCCAAGAAAAATAAATACTGCATACATAAATTAATAGTTTTAGTTGTAATTGCTCAATACTAAATGTTAAGCTCCTTCCCCCTTTGTGCCTGTTTCATAATTAAACATATCATTAAGGAGGTTGAGAACCTTATTATCTTTTCCGGCATTGCTTTTATCCAACAACAAGTATAGTTCATTTTTATCGAACCAGAGCCCATGGCTCTTTTTACATTTATCGATCATTACCGGATCACCCTCATCATCTAACAATACTTTGTCCATTTTTTTATTGCAAACAGGGCATCTGTATAGCTTTTCTTTCGTGTGTTCCTGTTTTTTGAATGAATTAAGAAGTCTTTTTTTTTCAGTTTCATCTTCGATCAGCAATTCCAGTTCTCCGGTATCAAGCCAAATACCTTTACAATCCGGGCAATAGTCAATTTCCACCTGGTGGAGTTCCAGAATGATCATCGAAGTTTTACAAGCAGGACAGTTCATGATAGTATCTTGTTTGTTACCTAATCAGTGCCTTGAGTTTAGAGTGCCTAAATTGCCTGAAGTTATTGTTTCTTACCAAATTTTTTTGATTCGGATTTCATCTTCTATTCATAATGAAACCTGCATTTTGCAATTAGTATTTTATCATCTTTAACCTGATAAATCAGACGGTGTTCTCCATCTATCCTTCGAGACCAGAATCCTTTGTATTTGAATTTTAATGGTTCTGGTTTTCCAACACCATTAAATGGATGGAGTCCGGGAAATATCTTTTAGAAAATCATTTATCCTCTTTACTATCTTTTTAGTAGTCTTTTGCCAATATAGATAATCCTCCCATGACTCATCTACGAATATATGTACAATAAATTAAATTTTATAATTTTTTAACTTTTTTTATCAATGCATTGTTCCTGAAATGGGTGGTAGCGGTTTTGCTATGCTTTGCTTCAACAAGTCGCCATCTAAATTATGGCCAGTGGTTCTTTTCGTCATTGTTGTTCGGTACCGGTATGGTAACCCTTATCATATAAGGCTGTTAGGCATATGTAGCTTTAAATCGAACTATTTATTATACTCTTAAAATTTAAAACCAATAGTCAATGTTAAAATAGTTACTTCTTGTTCAATATCATCAATATCTTCTGAACCTCCATCATATTTCATTTTTCCTTCTATATCATGTTTCCCTAATCCTAAATAATTGATTTCAATTAAAGTTTTATCATTTAATAAAATGCCACCACCTATTTTAAAACCGATACTGTTGGCTAAATCAAATTCTATACTAACCTCTTCATTATCGACTTCAACCACAAAATCTGTAGTTTTTAAAAAGTTTGCTGTTAACCCAATATTTCCAATAAATGAAGTATTCCCATCAGTCTGATAGGTATAATTAAGTCCAGCTGAAACAGGATAGTTTAAATACTTGTAATAAGTAATATCAGCGTTATTTGGGAACATATCTTCAATATCATCCTTTACATCTTTTTTTAGACCATTATAATTAAAATCAAAACCACAAAACAAACCCAAACCACTTTCAGTTAAAGGATGAACATATTGAAGTCCTAAACCAAAACCCACACCAGCACCACCTGCATCTTCGTCATACATATCATCATCTGCAAAGTCAGACATAGGAAAAGATGGTCCGAAATGCATTGAAAAGTAACCTTGTGAAAATGCATTTGATGTTACAAAAAATAGTAACAATAATAAAGTTGCAATTAAATTTGAATTTTTCATAATTTTTAAATTTAAAGGTTAACACTTAATTTATTTTAATGATTATTATTTTGTTTAAAAGTTCGCATGACTTTATGGCTATTATGCCTGACTTACTTATTGGATCGACAAATCTGAACCAGTACAAGGTATCTTGTAGGATAATTCATGGTTGTTGTTTTTTCACTTCCAGGTCATCAATTGGGCTTTGTCAATTTATTAACACGTCTGAAGTCCAATTTAATTTTGGGTGAAGATAATCAATTTGTATTAAAAAAGCAACCATTTGATAAAAAATTCGTTTTTTTTTATTTTAATCTCCCCAAGATTTTTTAAGCTTACAATATGAGCTTATTTGGACGATGTATCCTATTTAGGAAAGGCATTAATTTGTGTATATGAGAAGATTCCCTTATTTTTGCTCTAATATGATTGAGGCGAGATTTAAAGACTATTTGCAAAATAGAAAAAAATATACTTAAAAGTAAAGTGAGGAACATATATAAATATATTATTTTTTTGGTTTTTTTGCACTTTTTATCTTGTGAGAAGGAAGACATTGACAAAATCCAATATAGTCATAAAATATACTATGAAACATTTATTAGAGAATTTAATTTCAACTCTAAGCATCAATTAATTTCAATGTCCTCATGGTCTATAGATGGAAGTGAAGGTGGAGTGAATGCCATAATAAAATATGAAAATGATAAACCCTCAGAATATTCTGAGTTTATAATTCCTGGTTTTACTAGTGATGAGGCAATTGTATTAAAATGTAACTTTGTTTATTCAGCCGGGGAGTTGAGTATTATTAATGGTTTAATTCCAACAAGTAGGGTTATTTACTATGGTGACTCAATCGGGGTTGTTAACGATTATGATAGCACATATATTATTTTTGACGACTCAAATATTGAAAGAATAAATCATAAATGGGGAAAACCAGGATGGAAGGATGTCCAATATCAAAAATTTGATTCTAAAAAGAATATTTTTGATTTTGTGCCTGATGAATTAAAACTTTTAAGGACTTTTAATGGATGTCCTGGATTAAAAAATGCCATCTCTTCTGAAAGAAATTATTGTATAAATATGTTGAACAATCCTATTTCATATATCGAAAGAAGCCCGGGGGGAGAAGATACAATAAATATTTGGACTAGTTTTAAATATACTTATTACACCAATAATTATCCCAGCAGGTATATAAAAACTATTAATTCTATTGGAGATAATGATACAAGTTTAATAGAAATTGACACAGTTTATATTGAATACGGGTTTTAAGAGTAAATAAACCAGTAATCACCTTCATTACCGGATTGCTGTAAAGCACGTTTTAATGGGCTTAGACAGAGTGTGGTGTGCCCTGAATGGCAAATACATCTAAGTTCTTTGAATATTACAACGACAAAAGGACAGCTGTAAACAGAAAAATAAAGTAAACACTTTTCAGAAAAATAAAGGTAACACTTTCGTCGGAATGTCATGTACAGTTTCACCGGAATGGGGTGTTCAGTTTGGGCCGGAATATACAACTGAAACAACGCCTTCTTTCTGCTAAAAACAAAGATAATAAATTACCGAGAAAAATAATTAGGAAATGGATTGGATATTAACACAGTATCTCGATTGTGCGCCGTTATAATTACTTTTTACTTTAATTCTAAAACCGGGAAATCAAACCATTTAATATATTTAAAGTCAACGGTCTTAGGAATTATTAAAATTACTGGATAAGTTACTTCTATATTTTTTTTCCTTTTTCGACTTAAAGTTACTATAGTTGGGAAATCCTCAATTTTAAAATTTATTGGAACATCTTTTATTTCGATTTGGTTTGAATCATATAAAACTGTGCTTAATAACAATTCATAAGCATTAGCCTTAAATTTAAAAGTTTTAACCTTTGATTTAATAGAAGCAGGTTCATTAAGTCTTAATCGTAATTCTATATTTAATTCCGATTTTCCTTCTGCATTATTTATTTTGTTATAAGAAACTATAGATATCGTAAACAATTGTGGTATATCTGGATTCGATAAATTAAATTCTAATACTTGTGACTTAACTGTTATACAACTTAAAGCTATTATTATAATTGTATAAACAAATACATTCAAAAAATATCTCATAATATTTCCTCCTCTGTTTTTAAAATATATATTTTACATCCTTTTAGATTAATGGCGCACAACGAGAGTCTGTGCAAAAACCCGTTTTCA
>JAGLWB010000275.1 GCA_023133655.1 Bacteroidales bacterium | reverse complement strand
CAAGCAAGGTGTTAGGGTTGTTAAGAATTAAGGGTGCACCGGTTTTTGCGATTGTACACCCAAAATATAAGCGAGACTTCCTCATTTTTTATTGGTTATTTATTATTTCTCATTGCTTATTTCTCATTAATATTTCTGATTTATCATTTCGGATAAATCAATGATTCAGCTGTCACGCGTTTGTAACGCGTGCCTCATTGTCAGATCCCGGGCTTGATCTGGGATCTCAATATTTAAGCATCGCCCCACTTTATTTGACCCGCTTATGAAAGCTTGCTTTCAACTCTTCTCAAATAAAAAAAGACCCCTCAGCCTCAGGCTGAACAGGCCTTTTTCGGTTTGTCGGAGTGGGGAGATTGCCTTTCGGCGATCTCGTTGGGGGTAGATTCAACCTCAAAAGACCTGAGGACTTCGTCCTTCGTGCCTTTTTTATTTGACCCGCTTATGAAAGCTTGCTTTCAACTCTTCTCAAATAAAAAAAGACCCGCCATTGAGTGACAGGGATTTCCCAGGATTGATTTTCTCCTCGCCAATCTCAGCAAGATCAGAAAGCAGGTTGGATATAACAAAAATAGGCTCTGTTCTGCATTTTTAAAATCAGTTGCAAAAAAACATTTGATGTATAGAAATTTTCTTATTATATTTGGAATGTGAATATGAAAAAAGCGATCCGCTTTACGCGGACCGCTTTAAATGTTTTCACAACGGAATAATCCTTATTGTGAATTGCTTCAAATTGTCATCAAATATATAACTATTATCTGTAATAACCAAATATTATGAAAAAAATTTTAGGGCTGGATCTGGGCACTAACTCAATTGGTTGGGCTTTAGTTAATAGCGACATAAATAAAATGGCAGGTGAAATAATCGGCTTGGGTTCTCGAATTATACCGATGGATCAAGGGGAAATTGGAAAATTTGGCCGTGGAGCACCATTGAAAACATCAACGGCAGACCGAACAGGTTATAGAAGTGTGAGAAGGCTGAGAGAACGCCATTTGCTTAGAAGAGACAGGATTCTGAAAATTCTAAAATTAATGAACTGGCTTCCAGATAAATTCAATCCTGAAATAGACAAAGTTGCTTATTTGAAAAATCCTGAGACAGAGAAATTTGATTTCCTATTTGAGGAAAGTTATCAGGAAATGTTGAATTTATTTCAACACTCAAACCCTGAAATCAAAAATATTCCTAAAGACTGGACAATCTATTATTTAAGAAAAAAGGCCTTAGAGGAAAAAATTACACCACGGGAACTGGCATGGGTGATTTTGCAGTTTAATCAAAAGCGTGGTTATTATGAACTTCGTTCAGAGGAAGAAGAGAAAGAAAGTAATGTGAAAAAAGAATTTGTGTCTGCAGTTATTGCTCAAATAACTGATACGGGAGCGAAGAGAGGGAAAAATATAATATTTGAAATAAAACTTGATAATGGGATGGTTGGGGAGATGCAGAAAAATCATTTGCCTGATTGGGTTGGCCAAAGGAAAGAACTGATTGCTTCAAAAAGCATATTAAAAGATGGAAGTCAAACGATTTATTTCTCATTTCCGAGCGAGGATGACTGGGCCTTAAGAAAAAAGAAAACCGAAAGTAAGATAAAAGCAGAAAGTAAGCATGTTGGAGAATATATATTGAACATCCTTATCGAAAATCCTAAAGCCAAAATAAGAGGAGCGGAAGTGCATACAATCGAAAGAGCATTTTACAAAAATGAGCTTATTGCCATTTTAAATAAACAAAAAGAATATCATGAGGAGTTAAAAAGTTCTGATTTATTAACGGCTTCTTTAAACAGACTTTATCCAAATAATGAAGCTCATCATAATATGTTGATGCATCAGGATTTCACATGGCTTTTCGTAAATGATATCATTTTTTATCAACGCCCATTAAAAAGCAAGAAATCACTGATCGGCGGATGTAAGTTTGAAACAAGGTACTATGCAAAAACTGATAAAGTAATTGAGAAATCAGTAAAATGTGCTGCAAAATCCCATCCTGTATTTCAGGAATATAGAATATGGGCACTGATTCACAATTTGAGAGTTCTGCAAATTGAAGGAACAGATGAAAAGGGAAGGTTCGTGCATGATATTAATAGAACGGACGATTTTTTAAATGCAGAAATGAAAGCCTGCATTTTTGAACTTTTAAATGACTCGAAGGAAGTAGCACAGACAAAAATTCTCAAAGCATTAAATTTAAGTGAAAAAATATATACATTAAATTATGAAGAGGGCAAAAAATTTAAAGGTAACGATACGCGAGCAAGGTTTCTTACTGCATTTAAAAAATGCAATACATTAAAAGAAGGTGAACTCTTTTTGCGGGATAAAGATATGGAACTCAGACTCTGGCACATTTTGTATTCTTTGGATAAAAAGGATGATGTCAGGAAAGCTTTGCAAAACCCGAAATTGAGTTTTCCTCAAGAAGCAGTTGAAACCTTTGTTAACCTTCCCACTTTCAACAAGGATTACGGCTCTCTTTCGGTTAAAGCTATGAATAAACTATTGCCATTAATGCGTTGCGGCAAGTATTGGAATCAAAAGGATATAAATAAAAGAACATCTGAAAGAATTAACCACATTTTAACAGGAGAAGTTGATGAGAATATTTCAACTCACGTCAGGGAAAAATTGACTTCAAGGCAAAATATCAACGATTTTCAGTCATGCCCTGAATACCTGGCATCGTACATTGTTTATAACAGGCATTCCGAGGACACAGATAATAAAATTTATACAAGTCCTGATGATATTGAAAGGCTCAAACAACACTCCCTTCGAAATCCGATCGTGGAACAGGTAGTAAATGAAACCCTTATGCTCGTAAAAGATATTTGGAAATTTTATGGTAAACCAGATGAAATTCACATAGAGTTGGGGCGGGATATGAAAAATCCTGCTGAAAGACGAAAGAAAATGTCGAAAAGGAGAGATGAAAATGAAAAAACAAATAGAAGAGCCAAGGCAATGCTTATGGAACTCAAAAATGAAAATTTGGAGATTAATCCATATTCGATTGGTCAGTTGGAAATTTTTAAGATATATGAAGAAGGTGTTCTCAATGGTGGTTATAATATTGATGAAGAGATTTTTAAAATTTCAAGAAAGGATGAACCTACAATTCCAGAAATTAACAGATATAAGCTTTGGTTAGACCAAAAATATCTTTCTCCCTACACTGGTGAGCCCATTCCCTTATCAAAAATTTTCTCAAGAGAATTTGAGATTGAGCATATTATTCCACAATCGCGATATTTCGATGATTCCTTTAACAATAAAGTAATATGCGAGACTGAAGTAAATTCTGAGCCATGGAAAGGGAGACAAACAGCCTATGAGTTTATTTGTAAGATGGGAGGTTCTGAAGTAAAATTAAGCTCAGGAAAAACTATCACGATTATGAAAAAGGAAGATTATGAAGCTAGGGTGAAAAAAAATTTTAAACATAATAGAGCGAAGCTCCGCAATCTGTTAAGTTATGATATTCCTGAATCGTTCATTAACAGGCAGTTGAATGATACACGTTACATTTCAAAAACAGTTAAAGCACTCCTGGCTCCTATCGTACGAGAACTGGAAGAAAAAGAAGCCATGCCTAAAAATATTGTTCCTATGGTAGGAAGTATTACAAATCAATTAAAAAACGAATGGGGGTTAAATGATTTATGGAAATCATTATTAAGCCCACGTTTCAAACGAATGAATGAAATATCAGGAACTGATGATTTTTATTTTGAACGAAAAGACTCGAATGGGAGAGTACATAAAGTACTTGCAGGGCATAAAGAGAGTATTAAACGACTCGACCACAGACATCATGCACTGGATGCTTTAGTCGCTGCCTGTACAACAAAAGACCATATTAATTATTTGAATGCTTTGGAAGCAGAGAGTAAAAATTATTCTTTAATAAAGAAACTAAAAGGTTATAATGAAAATGGCAATCCAAATAAGTATTTTAAGAAGCCATGGAACAATTTTAACATTGATGTTTTAAATGCACTATCAAAGACGGTTGTTAATTTTAAAAACAATACCCGGGTATTGAATAAGGGAACAAACCAATATTTAAAATGGAATGCCCTAAAAAAAGAAAAAATTCCACAGAAAAATAATTCCGAGTTATGGGCTATAAGACAACCGTTGCATAAAGAAACTGTTTTTGGGAAAATTTCTTTGAGGCAATATAAATCCGCAACTCTAAACCACGCTTTGAATGATTGGAAAACAATAGCTGATGCTTCCATAAGAAAGAAAATTAAGCAACTATTTACAATATATGGCGGAGATTTGAAAAAAGTCAGGAAACATTTGAAAGATAGTCCTATCGTGAAGGACAGAAAAGAAATTGACAAGGTACAAGTCTATTATTATGAGGATTTTGCTGTAACCAGATATGGAAATGAGATTAATAAGACTTTTGATTATAAGAAAATTGAAAAAGTATCAAATCCTGAAATAAAAAGAATACTTATAACGCACCTTGATAAGTATGATGGAGATCCTGAGCAAGCATTTTCGCCTGAAGGCATTGAAGAAATGAATAAACCGTTGCATTATCCAATTTATAAGGTACGTCTTTTTGAAGCTATGGGGAAAAAGTTTCGTTTGGGAGATAAGGGTAATAAAAAAGATAAATATGTTGAAGCTGCGAAAGGCACAAATCTGTTTTTTGTTATTTACGAACACACTAAAACCGGTGAAAGAATTATCAATGAATCTTCCTCGTTGGCTTTGAAAGATGTTATTGAATTACAAAAGCATTGCCTGCCCCTGGCTGAAGAAAAACCTGATTACAGATGGTTTGTATTATCACCCGGCGATTTGGTTTATGTCCCGGATGAAGAGGAAGATATAAGAGCAATTGAGTGGGAAAATCTGTCTCAAAAACAAGTTAATAAAATTTATAAGATGGTGAGTTGCACAGGAAGCAGAGCATTTTTTATCCCAAGTTCAGTATCTATCACAATTGTTGATAAGATAGAATTTGGATCATTAAATAAAATCGAAAAAGCAAATGGGATTTCAATAAAGTCCATTTGTATGAAACTTGAAATTGATCGCCTTGGGAATGTCAAGCCAGCTAAATATGATTCTGATTAGAAAAGCTTAATGAGGCCTTTTGCCTTTTGAGAAACTGTTTACCTTTTTATTATAAAAAAAATGATAAAACGAACCTTATATTTTGGCAACCCTGCTTATTTGTCATTACAAAACGAGCAATTGGTAATAAAACTTCCGCAGCTTGAAAAAAATGAATCTTTACCAAAATCCTTCAAGGAAGATAACATCGTTACCATTCCGGTTGAAGATATTGGTATTGTTTTATTAGACAACCGCCAAATAACTATTACTCAGGGTCTTTTGGCAGCATTAACAGATAACAATACAGCGATTCTGAATTGTAATACTTCGCACCTTCCACAGGGTCTTATGCTTCCAATGTACGGCCATCACGCTTATACAGAAAAAATTAAATACCAGATCGACGCCTCATTGCCATTAAAGAAAAACCTATGGCAGCAAACCATTGCTGCTAAAATCAAAAACCAGGCAGCTTTGTTAGAAAGTTGGGGTGTAGAGGTTCAAAAAATGAAATATTGGGCGGCAAGTGTCCGCAGTGGCGATCCGAATAATTACGAAGCCCGTGCCGCAGCTTATTTCTGGTCGGCTTTTGCTGTTAACTTTAAACGTGAACGTTTTGGCGAACCGCCCAACAACCTGCTTAATTACGGATATGCAGTACTCAGAGCAGTGGTAGCACGAGCACTGGTAGCAAGCGGATGTATTCCTGCCCTGGGGATACATCACAGAAACAAATACAATCCCTTTTGTCTTGCCGATGACATAATGGAACCCTACCGTCCCTTTGTGGACAATCTCGTGATAAGCATTGCTGAACAACATGAAGATATTGAGATACTGACACCCGATATTAAACGGGAATTGTTAACTGTTCCAACCATCGACATAGAAATTGAAAAAAAAATCAGCCCATTGATGGTAGGCATTCAACGAACTACTGCATCATTGATGAAATGTTTTGAAGGGGAACAACGTAAGATATTATATCCTGAATTAAAGATATAATGAATGGAGAAAATTATAAGCGACTAAACCAATATAGAATTTTGTGGCTATTTATATTTTTCGATTTACCAACCGAAACAAAAAAAGACCGAAAAAATTATGCCCGCTTCCGGAAAGGATTACAAAAAGATGGTTTTACGATGCTTCAGTTTTCAATTTACACACGTCATTGCAACAGTCGCGAAAATGCTTCTGTACACATAAAACGAGTAAAATCCATTTTACCGCCAAAGGGGGAGGTGATCATTTTTTCAATGACAGATAAACAATTCGGAATGATGCAATTTTTTCGAGGGCCATCCCAACAAAATAAGCCGGATACACCACAACAATTAGAGTTATTTTAAAATAGAATTGAAGTTTCGTGTTTTTTTAAACACGAAACTTCAATAAAACACAGTTTTTTTATTCTAATATTGACCACAAAGCGCTGATATTTAATAATATACGTTATCCTCTACTGTGTTCAATATGTCAAAGATACAATTTGAAAGCAATTCACAACTAGAACTCAAGGAGGGCAAATGGGGTGATGACTGTGTTCAATATGTCAAAGATACAATTTGAAAGCAATTCACAACGCACCTGGAGGGACACGCTTTAAGTTGGCACTGTGTTCAATATGTCAAAGATACAATTTGAAAGCAATTCACAACTTGAAGCCGATAGCACCAAGATAGTCGGTCACTGTGTTCAATATGTCAAAGATACAATTTGAAAGCAATTCACAACTAGTCCTCTATCCCTGCCATTTTTGCCAAAACTGTGTTCAATATGTCAAAGATACAATTTGAAAGCAATTCACAACGACTTATAAAGTATAACCGCCTGCCTTTTTACTGTGTTCAATATGTCAAAGATACAATTTGAAAGCAATTCACAACAATACGGCTTGTATGGAGGTCGTTTTTTAAACTGTGTTCAATATGTCAAAGATACAATTTGAAAGCAATTCACAACGGCGCTAAAGGTGTCGATCCTTTGCAGGGCACTGTGTTCAATATGTCAAAGATACAATTTGAAAGCAATTCACAACTCTTTGTTTTGTAACTACATAACTTATTTGACTGTGTTCAATATGTCAAAGATACAATTTGAAAGCAATTCACAACGAATATCAAGCAGTACCACTATGAAAAAGAACTGTGTTCAATATGTCAAAGATACAATTTGAAAGCAATTCACAACACCATATGTCATTGGTATTGGTGTCGGATGACGAGCTTCGGAAACGTCATTTCCCATTGTAGCTATTCGTGAAGTAATCCGTAACGCTGTCATCCATCGTGATTATTCACTCACCGGAAAAGATATCAAAATTGCCATCTTCGATGATAAAATAGAAATTACCAGCCCTGGTAAATTAATGCCATCGGTCGATTTTAGTGATATGGAATCCGGGCAATCAGAAATTCGAAATAAAATTTTAGTTCCGGTATTTAAAAGGCTCGGAATTATTGAACAATGGGGTAATGGTTTAAAACTTATTGCCACAGAACTTCAGTCTTATCCGGAAATTGAACTATCCTGGAAGGAACCCGGAATAGCATTCAGGATTACATTTACAAACAAAAATTACAAGCAACAGCAGGAGTTTGAAAAAGAGCTTAATACTATTATTCACCAAGTTGGCACTAGGTTGGCACTAAGTCGGCACCAGGTCGGCACCAGGTTGGCACCAAGTAAAACAAATATTGGAATTCTGTAAAGAACCACAGCCAGTGCAAAAAGTAATGGAACTAACAAATTGGAAAGATAGAACCAAATTTAGAAATAAATATATTAAATTATTTATGGAATTTGAACTTCTCGGTATGATGATACCTGATAAACCTCAAAGCTCCAGGCAGAAATATCAAACAACACAAAAGGGGAATACGTTTCTTAAACTACTTGGCAAGTGATATTAAATAAAAATTGTATGCAGATAAAAAGGTTTGTTTCAATTAGCATTTATGTAACATGGCGTTTGGAATATCAGATATCAGATATCTGGTATCATATATCTGATATCAAAAAGAGCTCTGCTTGCAGAGCTCTTTTTATTGTCGGAGTGGGGAGATTCGAACTCCCGACCTCTTGACCCCCAGTCAAGCACGCTAACCAGACTGCGCCACACCCCGAAGCGGGTGTGAGTGTGGGTGTGGGTGTGGGTGTGAGGGGGGGTGAGTGTTGAGTGTTGAGTGTGTAATGTGGGTGTGAAATGGAGTGCAAAGATAGTTCTTTTTTTGAAAAAACGATATGTTAAAAAGACCTTACTTCTTGATTATATATTTAATTATTAACGATCATTGTCTCCCCGGCCAGGAAAAAAATTAATGATCCCGCATTAACTCTTCATACAAGGCAGGTTGAAAACCATAGATGTGAAGCGTCTCAAGTATTAACCTGTCTTCCAGTATTTTTCGGAGTACCATATTTTTCTCCTCGCTTACGGAAGTTGGAATAATTTCATTGGCCTCCATTGCAGCCCGCTCTTTGACTTTTTGAACACTTCTGTATATAGAAATGCGTTTTACTTCCGATTCAGGAAGTGTCATGTTATGACCCGGTACAAAACCGGATTGTTGTAACGGGTAAACATAATCTTTGTCACAAACATACCTGTTTTCACCCGAAAACATGGTGATTTCATACCAGCCCTCTTTTTTATCAACTACTATGTAAATATCTCCTTTTTCAGCCCTTCCGATAATAACGTAATCAGTTCCGGGCCCTGTCCGGATATTTACCTGGGGTGTGCCCATAACAATGTAATCCTGGCTTAAAGCTGTGTTAATGAATGCTGGAG
>JAGLWB010000274.1 GCA_023133655.1 Bacteroidales bacterium | reverse complement strand
ATATTCGAATTTGAGGTTTTCCGTGCCCGTCAGGTGTTTCACCTGACGGAATCATCCCATCAAATCATCTCTTTGTAATGCAAAATGGATTATTGAGGTTTTATATGAATAGATCGATGAGTCTTGAATAATCCTCCCTGGTCAGTTTGTGATGGTTTCCCGTTACGTTGTTGTGAATCATCACCTTCATTATATCTTCTTTTTTATCGGCACCTATTCCAAAAGCCGAAAGGCTTATCGGGCAATCAATTCTGTGAAAGAATGATTCAAAAGATTTTATGGTATCATCCGGATTGTTAACACCAAATATATTTTTCCCAAGGGTTGTTATTCTCTCAGGAATCCGCTCTCTTTGTAATTTTAACCAGGCTGGATAAATTATAGAAAGAGAAGCCCCATGTGGAATATCATAAAGCAGTGATAAAACATGCCCGGCACTGTGTACCCCCCAATCACCACTAACACGCCCGTACATGGTTAGCTTGTTTAAAGCTGCTGTGGCGGCATACATGATATTAGCCCTGAGTGAATAATTTTCAAGATCATCCAGTAATGGCGGACCATATATAATCGCTTCTTTCATGATGGCATATACAAAACGGTCGGATAATGGAGCTTCACCTTCACCAAAATACGCCTCAAGGCAATGAGCCATCAAATCAGCTATTCCATAAGCAGTATAATCCTTTGGTACACTGAATGTGTTTTGAGGATCAAGAAATGAGTGGCGTGGATACAACAGGTCGTTTCCCCAACCCAGTTTTTCTTTTGTGCTGTTATTTTGAACAACGGCAAACGGGTTCATTTCGCTGCCTGTGGCAGCCAGGGTCAAGACAGTAATAAGGGAAATGGCTGTTTTTGGTTTGATGGTACCGTTATAAAAATCCCATCCTGAAGTTTGAACAGGTATGGTAATTGAAATGATCTTGGCTGAATCAATAACACTTCCGCCACCAACGGCCAAAACCAGGTCAACCTGATGTTTTCTTCCAAGTTCGGCTGCAGCATCAACATCTTCAATAACCGGATTGGGCCTAATCCCACTATACTCAAAAACTGTTGCCTGAATGCTTTTCAATTGGGAAATAACTTTTTGATAAATCCCATTGCGCTTGATTGATCCCCGGCCATAAATGAGCAACACCTTTTTACCATAAGGCTCAACTGTATTTCCAAGATCGTTCAACACATCTTTTCCAAAATGCAGTTTAGTCGGATTATAAGCGACAAAATTTTCCATATTTTTTGTGTTAATGTTTGTTTTTCATAACAAAAGTAATCGTTCCCCCATTCATAAGTTCGGAATGAAGAAAGTAATTACGATTTATTTCTTTGCCGTTAATAAGCACTTTGTAATATGGAAGTTCGGCGATTTCAGTATAAGATGATAAATTGAACGGTAGCCACTTCCGGCTTATCAGCTGTCCCCGGATTTAATTTCAGCCTTTGCTTCCCTGAACGGCGCTTTGAAAATTAACACCCTTAAAGGAGAGGAGATGGTATTAAAAATGAAGTGGGTGGATTAATTCCCCCATGCTTGCTGCAGATTCTTGCCCATAACAGCCAGTGATTCCTGCGCACAGCAAACAGATATTCCCGTTTATTCCAAAAGCTATCCTAGTTTTATCCAGAAACTTCATTCATTGCTAAATACTGCACTCAATTCACATTGAATTCGAATATCCTTACCATTTTGAACACAGTTTTCGCTGGTTATGAATAAAGAATGCGATTGTTCTTAAGGCAAACGATACCAGTTTGTTACGCAGCCCTGTTTTTAGCTTTTCAATACCTGGATTTATCTGATTTGAAAAATAATTCAAAAAAAGTTCGGATTTACATGCGATATTTTTCGGGTTTTTGGAACTATATAATAAAGGTGTGTCTCTAAGGTAGGTATCGAGTACCTTCAAAAGAGCATTTACCAGCTTTACATGGTGTAGCTATGGGCAGTATATAATTACTAAATCAAAGGGCTATTGAAAATAATATTTTCGATAAAAATGAAATATACTCTAAATTATTAATTTAAAAACAGGTAAATCATGAAATCACAATTCATCTCCCCCAGTATTGGTTTGGAAAAGAAATCAATAAGAAATAGTATTTATTTATATTTACTAATTCTATTATTTACGTTTAACTACATTACTGCCTTTGGACAGGATTCGATTTATTATGACTTTTTTGATCAAAGTGATTTAATAGAATTATCTATACCGGAACTAAAACAAAGTAATTTACAATCAATTCAGGCTAATTATCTTCATCAAAAGATTTGGGCACCGGATACCAATAGTGGTATTTTACCAAAAGAACTCCTGTACTTACCGGAACAGGATAAACACGTGATATATTCAGATCGACGCATTTTGGTAATGGACAATCAATATCAGATTTTTCAAACAATTGATATCTCAAATCACGCTAACTTACTTCCCTGGGCCAGGCTTTTTTATCCAGACTTTGTTGATAAAAGAATGGCTCTGAATTCGTTAACAAATAATGAATTATATTGCTGCACCGATGATAATGTTTTAAAAGTTATTAGCTTAAACAATTATCAGATCATTGCCTCTATCAAACCCGAAAACAGTCTTTATTATAATGCATTTTCTTTCATAAAATTTAATGAAGCCACTAATGAAATTTATTGGATAATGAATGGGTTGGATTTTGAAAATCCATCTAATTATCACTCAAGATTTATTTGTGTAAATGCCGATAATAAAGAAATTGTATATGACACAATATATGAAACCGGATACGAATCCGGTTTTATAATGGATATTTTAATACATCCATATAGAGAGAGATATTATGTTTCACACCTCAAAATAGCAAATAATCCTGTTTATTCCGAAGTATTAATTAATGATTTTGATCATAATAATTTGAGAACAATACCTCTTGATACCTTAACCACTCCGGACAATTATATACACCATTTTGATTATTACAGTAACCCCACTTATGGGGACCGGGTTTTTTGTCTTTCGCATTCTGTTGAAATACCAGGAACTGTAGCATTTATATTAGTACTGGATGCTGAATATGATATGGGGGATATTTATGTAGAACAAATAGGTTTTGGAAGCATAACTTGTAGTTATCTTGATACATTGAATAATCGCTATTATACAGGCTATAATAATTATAACAATGGTGCCTGGGATTATTCATTAAAAATGTCTTATCCGGATAGTTTACATTTAGGTGCCTACTGGTGTGATACTGTTAATAGTAAACCATTGAAATTTTGTTCTAATCCCAATGATACTATAGTTTACTGTACACTTGAAAACTATATTGTTGGTATTGATCCGGATTTAAATAGTTTCAACTCTGGTAGTAGCTCTTTTTATTTTTTAAATAAGCGTATGTTAGATATTGCATTTGACAACACCAATGAGAAAGTAATTGCACTTAGCTTTTTAGGTGGATCTGTAGAGATACTTAATCCCTCAGACCTTCAGCATGAGGAGTCAATTCCTATAGGTATATTTTCACCTAAAGGGATTTATAATTCAATTAATGAAAAAGTGTATTCTTTTCATTCTATAGACATGACTGACAACCGAATAATTATTTTTGATAATGTAACGCATGAAATTGACTTTATTGAATTATATGGAAAGATTAATAATCTTGTATTTGACTCGCTTAATAATGTTATATATATAACGAAACCGGATACCATAAAAATATTTAATTGTGCGGATAATATTATGATGAATGAATGCATTAGCTTCTCAAATACAGAGTATGTTCAAAAAGCTTTTATTGCTGAAAACCAGAAACTATATGTTGTTGTAAAGGACTATTTATCCTCTTTCAGACTAGATATATTTGATTTGAACGATTTCCCGGTCATTGATTCTTTATCTTCAATTGAGATCACTGATGAATTGGAAATTGTAAGACTTGATGGCCATTTAATATATAACGATGTGTTACAACCTAATGAGATTTATATTTCACTTTACGGTTCAAACAGGGAAAATTCTTTGACCTTTGGCACAGTTATAGGAGTAAATCCAGAGACAAACCTGAAATTATTTAGTCGTGATATTCCTTATCCCGTTGACATGGCATATAACCAACTCACCAATAAACTGTACTTCAATTGTTTAAGCAATGCCTACTTTATTGGTGTTCTTGATTTAGACAATATCAATAATTTTAGTACTGTAGATATTCCTGGTAAGATCTATGATATTGAATTTTCAGACTTTAGCAATTTTCTTTATATTGCCACATCAAATGATAATATTAGATTTATTAATGGAGTTGATGATCAGTTACTTGGTAAAGAGGAGTTACAATTATTGGATACACCAGTTCAGTTGTATAACGATCGTAATGACAAAAAAATGTATATTTATGTGCCTGTCTCATTTGAAGCGGATAAATTGGGTGAAGAGCAATTATATATTTATGATGAACAGAATTTCTCTTTAAAAAATATTGGATTTAATAATATTGAAAATATGTTGTGGTTCTACTATCCGGACAAGAAATTTAGAATTCCCAAACATGATTTAATTTTTGACAAAACCAACGATCAGATGTTCATTTCTAATGGACACAGTATAATTAATATCATTAAAGATGAAATGGAATGTGACAATTTTCAATATGAAAATTATATCTACAATGCTGGTGATGATATTACCTGGACAGAGGATAAATATATTGATAAATATATCATCCTTAATGATAGTTCAAAACTTACGATTGATTCTACTTCAACTGTGTTTTTCAAATCTCAGGCAAAAGTAATTGTAAAACAAGGTGCTAAATTAATAGTTAACGGAGGAACGCTTACTTCTGCCTGTTTCGGTTATTGGGAGGGAATTGAACTTTGGGGAGATGATCAAGAAAATCAATTCCCCGACCAAAATAATTATTATAAACAAGGATACATTGAACTTAAGAATCAGGCAACAATCGAAAATGCTATTTGTGGTATATTAACATCAAAAAAATCATTTCCTCTAATTACAGATCCTTCTTGTGCAGGCGGTATTATTGTTGCACAAGAATCCATTTTTAGAAATAATATAGTTTCTATCGAAATATTGCCCTATATCAATCATCATCCATACCCACCATATATTGAGTTACCTAATCGAAGCGATTTCAGTGATTGCAGGTTTTTTATCGATATGAATCATCCTTACCTGATAAACAATTATGAATACATGGTGTCGCTGGATGGGGTGGATGGAATTACTTTTTATAATTGTCAGTTTGGCATTGAAGATTCGGTTTTTAATATAAACACATTACCCGAAATTTTGGTATTTTTGAATAATTGTGAAGACATGGATTTTAGAGGGTGTGATTTTCAGAATAATTTTTCACTAACTGAGTGCCCAACACATATGCGTTGTACAGGAATACATGCTCAAAACTCTGAAGTAAATGTTGCATCAATATGTATCCAGTCGCATCCTCAGTATGGGTGTATTTGGGATACTACTCTTTTTAAAGGCCTGACCTATGGTATACATGCCTCTACTGCCAGTTCGTTAATGCCTTTTAGAGTGGATGTTGCCAATTTTGAAAATAATGTCAGAGGCATTTTTTTAAGTGGATATGACTTTGCTGAGATTACAATTAATAGATTTATTATGAATCATGGGCTTGCATCTACTGTTGACACCCTTTATGGCCTGTATCTTGATCAATGCAATGCTTACCATGTTGAGGCTAATCTGTTTAAAGGAAATTTATCTTTGCCTGATTACATTTTCGGTTGTCTTGTGAGAAATTCGGGCGAAGAAGCCAATGAAATCTATAACAACAGTTTTATTGATCTTAACATAGGAATAGAGCCTCAAGCAGTTAATAGAGGAATTGGTGATGGGCTTTGTTTGAAATGTAATGACTTTGAGGGGAATGAATATGATATTTGTATTATGGGAGGAGTAGTAGGTGAAGGCATTGCTTTCTACCAGGGCATCCCCGACCCCACCGCCGATCCCACCAAACCCGCAGGAAACACTTTCTCTTCCCAACCTTCTCACCAGTACGACATCTATAATGAATGTGATACCATTGTGTATGTGTATCACGGGATAAATAATACACAATTTAGAATAATCCCTGAATATGACTTTCTTGAAGGCAAAGTCGGACTGCATCGGAATGTTTATGCTGAATACACAAAGGAAGGAGCCTGTCCATCAAAACTTGGCGGCGGAGGAAATCCCGAAACACCAAAGTCAGCAATGGCTTTAAATGAACAGAAAGCTGATAGCACCCAAACAGAGCTTACTGCGCTGATTGATGGTGGGGATACCGATGAGCTAAATACCGATGTGGTAATGAGCTTCCCTGATGAAGCCCTTGAAGTGAGACAACAATTGTTAGATGAATCACCTTACCTTTCTGACTCTGTAATGAAATCTGCTATTTACAAAGAGGATGTACTGCCCAATGCCATGATCCGTGATGTGTTGGTTGCCAATCCCCAATCAGCTAAATCAGATGAAGTGCTGGATGCCCTTGATTATCGTTGGGATCCCATGCCCGGTTACATGATAGGTGAGATAATGGCAGGAAAAGACTCCCTGGGCAGCAAGGAAATTATGGAAGCCCAGATCAAAGGATACCAACACATGCGGAATCTTGCTTTCAGTGAATTGGTGGGTGTCTATTTAAGAGACACTGTAAATAGCTGGGCGCCTGACAGCCTTGAGGCAC
>JAGLWB010000273.1 GCA_023133655.1 Bacteroidales bacterium | reverse complement strand
AGATGCCGGGAAATTTAATTCTGTCTGATGATTCTCAGGATTTATTTCGAAAAAAACAAAGGCAGTCAAATGGATTTTGAAGAAACTGTTTTCCATTGGAACATTAAACAGTTCCGATAGCTTCAGAAAGACTTTGGAAGTTTTGCAGCAATTATGGTCAATGCCTTTGTTGCCGGTAGTATTCAGTGGATCAATGTTACAACAACCAAAGCAAGAGTGGTCATGACAGGCAGTGCTTTCAGTTTCCACATTTTCGTGCTGACACGATACATTTTCGATGAGGAATGAAGCTTTGGTTGTCCCAGAGCAGAAACAGTCATGCTGATAAACATGATATCCTCCCAAAGAGAGAAGGATTACAATTGTAACCAGTAATTTAACCGCTATGTTAATGATCCGAAACATGAAATTCAACAGTCTCTAAGTTGTTTGCAAAAATAATACTTAGAATTTAAATAATTAACTATTTAAATGTTAAATATTTGTTAATCAATGAGACTTAAATTTCATGAACCTCCTTAATTTTTTAACAGCTTTTCTGATTTAACCAGTTTATTATCAGCATCCCTGAGCAAAACGGTATAAATTCCAATATTGAGATAAGAAATATCAATTTGTTTTGTGTTCGCCTTTAGCAGAAGACTTCCTGTTAGATCATATATTTCCAAAACAAATTCATCGTCAAAATCAACACTTATGATGCCATTTGACGGATTTGGAAAGATCAATTTTTGTTGATTATCATACTCATCGTTAATTCCAAGTGCACTACAGTTGGATATTTTTTCAGGGTCAGAGCCATCTAAATTCATTTTGTTAGTACTCCATTTTCCAGTGCCGCCCGGCCAGTATGAGTAATAAACCTTACCATTGTCGGGATGGGAAAAAGCAACATAATAATATTCTCCATCTGTTGAATTAGTAATCTTAATCCAATTAGAACCATCGGCATCAGCAATTACGATATCCATTCCGTTGTCGTATCCTAAGTATTCAGAAGTATAAAAAATAATTTTCGACCCATCAGAATTAAATTGTAGTCCACTTTCAGCATAGCCAAAAGTATTTGGAGGAGTAATATCTACCCAATTGCTTCCATCAAGGTCCATCATCACATAGTGGTTGTCCGCATTAAATCCTACGGTGAAATATATTTTTGTTGCTGAAGGATTATATATAGGGGCACTTTGCCAAAATGCACCCGGTTCATTAGTAAGTTGCGTACGTTCCGAGCCATCAATGCCCATTTCAAAAATTTCCGGATAATTTGAGTCATCCCAGGCAGCAAAAACAATTTTACTCCAACCCGAAGAAAAGTTTGGATAGCCATCATAAACATTATTGTTTGTCAGTTGGGTAAGATTTGAACCATCATTATTCATAATATAAATCTCGGCAGATGAATTATAATCTCCATGTTGAAATGCTATTAATAATCCATCAGGGCTAACAGAAGGATAAAATTTATTACCACTGGAGTTTGTTAAACGCATCAGGTTCGATGTTCCATCAATATCTGTTCTGTAGATTTCATAATCTCCTCCATGTCGGTCGGAAGAAAAATAAATATATTGGCCATCGGGCGAAATTGCTGGCCAGTAATTGTTGCAGTTGTCCTGCGCTATTGTCAAACAATAGCTCATCAAAAGAAAGGTAAGTGTAAAAAGTTTTTTCATGATCATAAAGTTTAAGTGAAAAACTATTTTATTCAATACTTCAAACAACGCTATCTTTGTGGTTGTCAAATATAGCTAATTTTATGGAAAATTCAAGCAAGCCTGAGGGGAAAAAGCAATTTGATTTTAAAGGATGTCAGTAACTAATCCGAATTCAAGTTAAAACTAACTTTCCAGGTAATGGATCAACCTGGCCAGATCAATATCTTTTGCTCCGGAGATGTAATATGTATCGCTCCATCCATATGGGATTCTTCCACATTTTTTATAACTGTTCCAGATGTGTTCAATATACCACAAAGGTTCTTTTCCCCAGCGTGTGTCAACAGTTTTACGGGCAATGAATTCTTTTTTAGGGATCTCCAGCAATATTTTTTTATCGAATAGAAGGTTTATCTGTTGATCATAAAAAGCAAGTATCCCTTCTACGATAAGTATGTCAGCAAGTGAGCTCTCTGCAATGATTTTTTGGTGCAGCTTGTTGAAATCAAAGGACAATGGATGTTCCCAGTCAATATGATCATTAATTTTGGGTAGCAATGATTTAGGGAAAACAAAATTATCCTGGCACAAGATTATTACGTTTTTTTCAGAATAATATTCTTGTATTCTTTCAGCGAGTCGACTTTTTCCTGATGTGCTCAGGCCTCCTATACCTATAACCATTTTGTTGATGTGGTGTGAAGCATTACTAAATCAGACGGGTAAAGTTACCACAATTATTTTTTATTTCTTTAAAACAGGGTTACTTAAAAACATGGAGTCTGTTGGTGATTTGAGACTTATCCTGGAACTTCCCGGTCATCCAAACATTAAGACAACCATAAGATACACTCATACTTAGCAGAAGAATTTGGCTAATATTCCGAGTCCTTTTGATGATCCGGATATTGATTAAGGATGAAAATAATTGCATTAATAATGACATATATGGTTAAAAGCATTATTTTTATGCTGGTTATTCTAAAGGAAAAGCAGAGCGGACAAAGAAGGAGAACATAATTTCGTTAGTCAGCTAATGAAACATTAAGAATCCACTGGATGATATGGAAATATATAAAACAACAAACCCGAATTTATACAACAAGATACCTTATTGGGGTTCAGATTTTCCGACCCAATAAGTAAGTTAAAAATAATAGCCTTACCCTATTGATCACATCCGCATTTTTTTAAGAAGGAAACGAAACATATTCTATGGATAATGAGCATTAAAGGGATTTGATGTGACAAAGTTTAGTACATATTAAAAAAAATATTGGACAGCAGTGCTTAAGACAAGAAAATTAGCTTTCCAGGCCTTTACATGGGGCAAGTCTAACTATATTCTAACAGCCATCACACGCCATGCGGGTGCGGTATGATAATTTTGTCGGGAAGTGAAACTTTTTTACCTTTACTCTCACATTTACCGGTATTTAATGCCGCACAGGCGCATGCCGGCAAACCGTCAGACTGTCTGATAACTATTAAAAAGCAATTATTTTGATAGAACAACAAAACGTATGATTTAAAAAACAGCTATTTAGAAAATTACAGATTGAGTGCAAATAACAATATACGGGGTTTTTAGACAGACTGCCGTTAGCGTTCATGCTATTAGGACACCCACTGCATCTATTTAACTGATAGACAAAAAATGAACAAACAAGTCAACCCTTTAGCAAAACCAAAAGAGAAACAACGCAACCCACAAACTGATACAAGTTGCTTCACATTTGCTTTTGCCCCATCTCACTAAAACTGAGTTGGTAAATAAGAAACATTATGAATTGGAACACGCTTTTAACATACGGAGATAGTCAACAAAATGCTTTTGAGACCTTATGTAATCAATTGTTTGAAAGATTCTTGAAAAGAAATTATTCAAATGACCTGATTAAATTTAGAGTAATCAATGGTGCTGGTGGAGATGGCGGAATTGAAGCATACGGAGAATTAATTTCAGGTGACATCATAGCTGTTCAAGCAAAGTGGTTTAGACAAAGCATTGGTGCCAGTGAAATTGGTCAAATAAGAAATTCCATATTAACAGCAAAAAAATTAAGGACTCAAATCAAAGAATATATCATCTGCATTCCGCACAATGTCAATTCGTTAAAAATCGGCAGAGGTAATAAACCGGCTATAAATCATGAAGAGAATAAAATTAATTCTTTAGTTGATGAAATTTATAACACTCATCCTGATTTAAAATTAACCTGGTGGTTTGATAATGAAATTTTAACTGAATTACAGCAGCAAAATAATGAAGGGGTTCAAAAATATTGGTTTGATAAAGAAATAATATTTTTAGACTATTTACAAAAGCAATTTCGCATTCAAAAACGTGGGTGGTTAAATGAGCGATATATTCCTGAACTTCACGGACAAGGGCTTATACACCAAGAATATGAGAAACTTTGTTTCTCACATAACTACAGACTTGAACTATTAAATTTTGCAAAGAATGTATTAGGCGATTTGCAATTCTGTATTTCACAGATTAAAAAATTCATTCCATCTAATCATCAATTGCCTGAATTAAATCCTGAGTTAGAAACCGCAAAAGAAAATTTAAAGTGTTTCTTTAAAGAGTTTCAAATTTTAGGCAAAGAAATTATAGCTGGCAACGATTTATATAAGTCACAAAAAATAAGTGAGGTCAAATTGTGGGACATAAAACTGAAACTTGAAAAACTGCGTCCTGATAACATTCAAAAAAATATATTACCGAAACTTATAGAATCACTTGACAACATTCACAAGTATGATTTACCACAATATATTGAGCATATCGGATTAAGTTTTAATCAAACAATTAGACTGATATTAGGAGAACCAGGGACAGGAAAAACACACGGGCTTGCAAATTGTGTTGAAAAGCATTTACAAAGGAACTCTCCTGCTCTTATTATCCAAGTTAAAGGAAGTCCATCTAAAAATTGGACAGAAATACTTTCAAAAGCGTTAGAGTTAAATAATTGGAGGAAGGACGAAATATTATCAGCACTTGAAACTCTTGCAAAAAGAAATGATGTTCAGAAAGTAGCCACTCTAAAAGCAGGAGAAGAACCGAATTTCGAGTCAACTAAGGCAATAGTATGCATTGATGGGCTTGAAGAAGATATAGAAAATGAAAGCGAATGGTATGCAAGAATTAGAGAGTGTTTAGAATTTGCAGACGATTACCCGAATGTGCGTTTTATTTTTAGTGCAAGACGATATTTCTACAATAATCAAGAAGTGCCACAAAGAAGTGTCTTTGAGGATGTTTTTTTGCCAAGAGAGGGAGATATTCCAATAGGAGAAATAGCAGAAAAGTATTTCAGCAAAGAACATTACAATATTCAACTTTCATCATTTTTGCTTATAAAAGGACTTGACAGTTTATTTTCTTTACGACTCTTTTGTGAACGATATAAAAATTCTATACTTACCGAAAGAGACAGTATTATTACTGCGACAAGAGAATTGCTCAATTATAAAATTGAAAAAGCTGAAAAGGAATTCAAAGAAAATATTAAGCCTAAAAAGCTCAGTGAATCAAGAAATCCAGTATTAGATTCTCTGGAAATAATAGCTAATCATTTCTATTCAAATGTTCAAGTTGAACATAACCAGTTAGTAGAATTAATTACCCCTACAGTTCAAAACTACTTGGATGGTTCTGAAATAGATTCATTGATTGATTATTTAGCTATGAATGGATTTCTAATAAGGTCAGAACTAATTGGGGAAGATGGATTTTTGAAAAAGAAAAAGTATCTATACAATGTGACGTATC
>JAGLWB010000272.1 GCA_023133655.1 Bacteroidales bacterium | reverse complement strand
CCATTTTCATCGACTGCCAGCACATGACCTCCGGAGCCATAACTTACTATATCCATCCAATCTTCAGCAAGTGAATATATTTTTATCCATGCTTCTATAGTAATTTCGTCTGTCTCCAGGACTGGATTACGCTGAATAGAAACATAATCGTCAACACCATCAAATTCTAACGCATATTTTTGATTTGTCCCTTTAATAGAAATATCAAAATCCAGGTTACTCTCTCCTTCATAATTCTCTACAGTCAATTTATGAGTTGATTTATCGCCTGAATATAACTCCTCGATTAATGAATCCGGGACAACAGAAATAACTGGTGGAAGCAAGCCTTCACCAAATAATTCAATTATAATTGATGGATATTCTGGGTCATTGCAGTTAATACTTATCGTATCTTCATAATCTCTAATATCAAGTGGTGAAAAAGCTACTGCTACCTCTTGAGACTCACCGAAGCTTAAAACAAACTGAGATGTGTCAATAGTGAAACATGAATTGGAAGATGTAATACTACTTATTATCAATGTGTCTGTTCCTTCGTTAGAAATTGTCAGCGTCGTATTAACCGGATATCCTAGAAAAACCTGTCCAAAATCTAAAGTGTCATCTGAAATCACTATTTCCGGAATCCTTGGACTTTCATAGATGGTAATAAATTGATTAACATCCATATTAGTAAATACATCAATTGTATCCGATGGCCATTCAATTCTCAGTGTGTCAATTATTGTAGCATCTCCAAGACCAAAATGTGCATTTAAGCTATTTTGGCTACTCCCACCTGTTTGCCCGGAAATCTCACGCAATTGCCACACACTAATTCCATTTATTATTGCTTTAACCCTGACCTTTGCACCAATTGCTGATTTATTAGAATTATTACCAAAGCATTTTATATTTATCCAATTATTTGAATTTCCATTGTTTTTAAAAAGAAAGTTTTTTTGATCGTCATAATTTGCCACAAACAAATCCAGATCACCATCATTATCATAATCACCCCAGCAACAACCTTGAGAATTGCCCTGAGAATTAACTACAGGTTCATTAATCACTTTTTCAAAACTTCCGTCACCGTTGTTCCTATACAATGAATTATTTTCATTAATAAAATAATTAGCTACATACAAATCCAGATAACCATCATTATCATAATCCCCCCAACAAGAACATAAGGAACCTCCTTCATCATTAACAATACTTCCTTGTGAAATTATGGCAAATGTTCTACTCCCCAAATTATGGAATAATAAGTTTTCCCCCCATCTTGTCACATATAAATCTAAATATCCATTGTTGTCATAATCAACCCAACTGCAACCAGTTGAATATTGTACATCAGTTATATTCGATACAGTTTCACTAAACGTACCATCTCCATTATTTTCAAAAAAAAGGTTGTGATAAACATCATTATTTACAACATAAAGGTCAAGATCACCATCGTTGTCAAAGTCAGCCCAGCTACAACCATTGGATTCATTCAAATCTGTAACGATTGTTCCATTGGTGATTTTAGTAAATGTTCCATCTCCATTATTATGGTACAAAAAATTTTTCCGGCTACCTAACCATCCACCATTAGCAACAAAAAGATCCAAATTCCCATCATTGTCATAATCTCCCCAACTTGCACCAAATGAGCTATCACCTTCATTCACAATTATTCCTGAAGTAACCATTGTAAATGTACTATCACCATTATTTGAGAATAAATCATTTTTACTGCCTATATTAGCTACCAAAAGATCTATATCCGAATCATTGTCATAGTCGCCCCAGGTGAATCCGCGGGAACTTACATAGTTTTCGACTAAATCACCCTGGAGGACTCTTTTAAATGTTCCATTACCATTGTTTCGATATAAGTGATTGTTTCTTCCCCAACCATTAATCACAAACAGGTCGAGATCATTGTCATTATCAAAGTCGATCCAACCACAACCTGTAAAATATCCACTTTCCTCAACAATTTCACCTGAAGTAATTCTTGTGAAAGTTTGTCCCAAAAGACTTCTGTTTATCAGAATCAAAACAACTAAAATGAAGTAGAGTGATTTCATAATTTTATATTCTTTTGATGTTATAAGGCCCACTGATGCAACAGGCAGAATGGTTCTTTATAATCAAACCAATTGGTCTGTAAGAAATGTTGTATTGCATTTTCATCAATATTACAAAAGCATTTTTTAAATACTTACTATTTAGCAATATGAGGATACCATTTTGTTCTATAAAATATTCTTATTTGTTAGTTTTTAAATTTGCCTATTTTTCCAGGTTATAAAGGGTTTATATTTCTGCATCTGTTAACACCTGTTTATATATTCGTACCTCATCAATCGTAGCAACTATTTGATGCCATTTATTTAAAGTTAATTTTTCGGGTGAAAATACTAATATCCAATACCAACCTGCATGAACGCCTGCCTCGACATACCTATCACCATGTATATCGATACAGTAGGCAAAGTCATGGCAATGAGCATCTTTACTTAATGGAGTATTATCAGAATACCTTAAATAATTGATATAAGTCCAAACTTCAACTGATATTTGTTCCGTTAGGGAAAAATCAAAATCAGATGAATGAGAAATACTGATATAATCACCCATACCATCAAAACTATATGCACTGTTTGGATTACCAAATCTGTCAGTTGTCAATGTGGCTCCATAAACTTTTCTGTGATTTTCATGTCCGCTCTCATCATTTACATTACCCTTGAAAGGATAATATGCAACTAATCCCTGAGTGGGGATTTGATCTTCTTCATCCTTATCTTTTTCACAACTAATGATGGAAAAAGCAAGAATCATTAAGATTATCCCTATGTAAAAAATATTTGTTTTCATAATTTAGGTGGTTGCCTTAGTTAAACAAAGTTACAACACAAGAGATATGGAAGTCAAGTAATTATCTTTTATTTTGATGAATATTTACTGGTAGTTGGTACCCGTTTGGCAGTTTTGAACTACAAAATCAAAATTACAAGCAAAACCTAAGTAATTAAAATTAGAATTTGCAGTAGATTTGATAAGATTTGCAGGAAATACTAAAAGGACGTTTTTTTGTATAGTGTTGAAAGAAAGCTGTTTTATTAATTTTTACCAAGGAGAAGTGACAATTTGCAGTATTTCCTAAAATTTTTCGTTCAAAAAGGATCTTTTTAATAAATTTTGCAAATATTAAGCTGGACAAGCTATATCCGCTTAACTGTTCCCCCTTGAGGATGCCTGCCCTGTGGAATGTTCTTTCAGAATTCCACAGGAGACCTACCCCTGTGAAACACAATATAATCATTTCACGGGGCCTGTAGCACAAACCGCTAAATAGATTACTATTTGCCCGATACAAAAAGTAAAGTATTTCATGACCAATATTTCAAACTACTATAATACCGATATAAAATAGGTTGTTAAAATAACAGTGATTTAAATGTTTATGCGGAAAACATAAAATAGTCCTTTTTATTGCCCAAAAAATCCTCCCCCAAATAAATCAAAACACTAACCTCCCCTGCAGCATGAAGCAAAAAATGGGGCGATTATTTGATCGCAGCTACCCCTTTTATAAATATCTCAATAAACTCTTTCATTTTGGTAATGATGCGCTAGCCAATCTCGCGAGCCTTCAGTACGCTGGGACGGTTATCTATACATTTAAACACCTCATTACGGATATGTATGAATTTGATCATTCCCCTCAAATTATTGAATCTTTTTTATTCAAAAAATATGGCAATCAACTAGTAAATAATAAAACATAAGCTTATATTCAACGTTCAATCTGGTTGATTTTGCGTTAATGGCAGATTATTGATTAGATTAGTATGGTTTTATAGTCGTGTTGGTAGGTGTGAATAAACATTCAATTATATAATCAGCTTTCAGAGAGAGTTTAATGAAATGTGAAACACCTAACCTGAAAATATAGAAGGAAATATATGAAAATCTTTATCAGATATGCTGCGCTTATCTTCGTTTTGTTTTTATGGTCTTGTCAAAAGGATATTATTGAAGAACTAAACGAAGAACCTCTGTTTGATGTTGAAATTGGAAGCAGCGAAATACCCTATATCGTGATTGACACCAGAGGGATTAGTATCCTGAACGAGCCTAAAATTCCCGCTGAAATGAAAATCTATGTACATAATGTGGAGATTCAAAATGCCAATATTGGAATCGAATACAGGGGATCCACCTCATTTAGAATATCAGATAAGAAATCTTTTGGCATTGAAACCTGGGATGCCGGCGGAAACGATACAGATGTTGCATTCTTTGATTTTCCGATGGAGGAGGACTGGATTCTAATGGGGCACATCGTCAATCTTGATCAAGGATATATCTTCGATCGCACATTGATGTATCACTATTTAGGTTATCAGCTTTTCCGCAAAATGGGGAGGTATGCCAG
>JAGLWB010000271.1 GCA_023133655.1 Bacteroidales bacterium | reverse complement strand
GTTTCAAGAATGAGGGGTCTTAGAAGATCAAAATCCACGTCTTCCTGTTTAAGAATATCACTGGCTATTCTATACATCAAATTAGGAAAATTATTAACAAAAACAGCAGCCAGGTGAATATATTTACGCTTTTCAGAGTTTATCGCAATAACCTTGTTAGAGATTCGGGAAGCAACATCCGATAACATTTTCAGGTTATGGATTGAATTGGCTTCAACCAGGATAGGTATTGTTTTAAATTCAATAGTCCGATCTCTGGAAAATGTTTGCAACGGGTAAAAAACACCGCAATTTTCAGCAAAGGAGGAGAGAGGCTTCAGTGGGATTGATCCGGAAGTGTGCACAAGCAATTGATTCTCAGTGACTTTCAAAGAGCTCCCAATTTCCTCAATTAATTGATCGGGTATAGCCATAACCAGTAAGTCACAATTGGAAGTCAGCTCATCAGCCTTATTACACCAATTTGCATTAACTTTTTCAGCAAGAATTTTGGCTGACTTCACAGATTCACTCCATACATCAGTAATAGTAAAACCAGCCTTTTTAAATGACAAAGCAAGGTGTGAAGCCACATTACCAGCTCCTATAAAGGATATTTCATTTATGGGTTCAGTTCTCATTACTCTGTGATTTGGGGGCCAAAATTACGAATTTATTTAATTCTTATTTTTGTAATTTATCAATAATCACTTTTCCAACTTAATCAGGCCTTATGGATATTGTAATTCGAGAAGTCAAGAACCGCAGGGAGATGAGAACGTTCATCCATTTACCAGCAAAAATTCATAAAAATCACAAAAACTGGCTACCTCCCATTTACATTGATGAATGGAAATATTTTAACCCTAAAAAAAACAAATGTTTTTTATACAGCGATACTAAATTACTAATGGCATTTAAGCATGGAAAAGCTGTTGGAAGGATTATGGGGATAATTAATAACCGTTATAACCAGCACCATGGAGAAATGCATGCCCGTTTTGGATATTTAGAGTGTTGGAATGACCAGGAAGTTGCACATGCACTGATAAGTTCAATAGAACAATGGGCAAAAAGTTTTAAAATGGTTAAGCTGATAGGCCCCTATGGTTTTTCTGATAAAGATCCTCAGGGTTTCTTAATTGAAGGATTTGAGCACAAGCCGTTAATGGTTTCAGCATCAAACCCTGAATACATGATCCGGCTAGTTGAAAATGAAGGATTTACCAAAGAAATTGACTGCTTAGCATACAAATTTGCTTTAACGAAACCATTACCTGATATATATTTCAGGGTTGCTAAACGGGTTCAAGGCAATTCTGCCTATACACTCCATGAGTTTACAGATAAAAAGCACCTCGAACCTTATTTAATACCTTCCCTAAAAATAATGAACGAGGCATTTGAGGATATATATGGCTTTGATCAAATGGACGAAAGAGAAATGATGGAGCTTGCAAAGCGCTATATGCCTGTCCTGGATCCATCTTTTGTAAAAGCCATTAGTGTTAATAATCAAGTCATTGCATTTATGGTAGCTCTTCCAAATCTAACACCTGGATTACAAAAAGCCAGGGGGCGGTTATTTCCTTTTGGATTGTTTCAGTTATTGAAAGCCGCAAAGGAAACAAAGCAATTAGACCTTATGCTTGGAGGTATTGATAAAAGATACAGAGGCCTCGGTCTGGATGCCGTTATGGCCACTAAACTTATTGAAACAGCAAAGAAAAAAGGATTTGAAGTCATTGCGATTCACCTGATGTTAGAAACCAACAAACGGGTCTTAGGAGAGATGGTGAAAGCCGGAGCTACTCTTATTAAGCGATTCAGGATTTATCAAAAGGGGTTAACGGATTAGCGTCAGCATACGATTTAAATAAACCTAAAATCTTTACCAAGGTAGGATGCTGAATTACCCAATATTTCTTCAATACGTAAAAGCTGGTTATATTTAGCAATCCTGTCGGACCTGCTGGCTGAGCCGGTTTTGATCAACCCTGTGTTCAAAGCCACAGCCAGATCAGCAATAGTAGTATCCTCTGTTTCACCCGATCGATGACTGATAACAGATGTATATCCATGTTTATGAGCATAATCAACACAATTGAGGGTTTCTGATAGAGTTCCAATTTGATTAAGTTTTATCAAAATAGAATTGGCAACACCCATATCAATACCCTTTCGAAGTCTATCGATGTTTGTTACAAAATTATCATCACCAACAAGTTGAATTTTTTCACCCAGAACATCAGTCATTAGTTTCCACCCATCCCAGTCATCCTCAGCCATTCCGTCTTCAATTGAAATGATAGGGTATTTATCAACCCAGCTTTTCCAAAAATCGACCATTTCAGTTGGTGTCAGCTTTTCTCCGGTCGACCATTTAAGGTGGTATACATTCTCCTCCGGCAGGTAATATTCGGATGAAGCAGGATCAAGAGCAATATAAACATCTTCTCCCGGCTTGAACCCGGCTTTCTCAATGGCTTGCAGAATCACTTTGATACCTTCCTCATTAGACTTCAGATTTGGAGCAAAGCCGCCTTCATCACCTACATTCGTTGAATATTTCTTTTTTTTCAATACTGCCTTCAGGGTATGAAAAATTTCAGCTCCCATCCGCAGGCCCTCAGAAAAGGTATCTGCTCCAACCGGCATAATCATAAATTCCTGAAAATCTATACTATTATCGGCATGAGATCCTCCATTTATAATATTCATCATGGGTATTGGAAGCAAATGCGCGTTTACACCACCAATATAGCGAAAAAGGTATTGAGAAGATTCGTCAGCAGCGGCATATGCCACCGCTAATGATACGCCCAAAATAGCATTGGCTCCAAGCTTGGATTTATTAGGAGTACCATCGATCTCCAACATGCGTTCATCAATTTCTAACTGCTCAGAAACAAAATACCCTTTCAGCTCTTCATTCAGAATATTGTTTACATTATGAACGGCTTTGGAAACACTTTTTCCATGAAATACACTTTTATCACCATCCCTCAATTCAACAGCTTCATGCACTCCGGTAGAAGCTCCGGAAGGAACTGCAGCTCTTCCCATCCTTCCATTGCTGGTATAAACATCAACCTCTATCGTAGGATTCCCTCTTGAATCGAGAATCTGTCTTGCAGAAATTTTAACTATTGAACCCATATTCGTATATTTTAAAAATTAATAAAGACAAAAAAAGGATAAAGTAATGACAACCTTATCCTTTGAATTATTTTAGTGCAAACCGTTAGTTATCCGTTTTTTCTTCTGGTTGATCTTTCTCCTGTTCAATTTCTGGTGGAGGTGAATCCCCTTCCTCAACAGCAGTCACAACTTCATCCTTCTCATCAGTAGCTTCCGCCACTACTTCTGCTGCTTGTTCTACCGTTTCAACCTCTTCAGCTTTTTCAACACCCTTTGCTTCTTCAACCTGTTCAATCTCACCAACATCTTCATCCCCAGGTTTAATTTCTTCAGTCGTATCCTTAACTTCTTCTGGAATTACATCCTGAACTTTCTTCTTCGCACCTCTTCTCCTTCTGGAAGTTTTGGCTTGCTTCGTTTCTTTTTCTGTTAAGTAGGTTTCGTTATAATCGACTAACTCAATTAGTGCCATTTCTGCATTATCACCCAAACGGGTCCCAGTCTTCAGAATCCTGGTATATCCTCCTGGTCTGTCTGCCACCTTAACAGCAATTTCTCTAAAAAGTTCAGTCACTGCCTCTTTACTTTGAAGATATTTAAAAATCATCCTCCTTGAGTGGGTAGTATCCTCTTTTGATCTGGTGATAAGTGGCTCAATATAGCCTCTTAATGCTTTAGCTTTGGCAAGTGTTGTATTAATTCTCTTATGAATGATAAGAGAAGTGGCCATATTAGAGAGCATAGCTTTTCTGTGCGTACTCGTTCTACTTAAATGATTAAATTTCTTCCTATGTCTCATCTCAATTATTCCTTATCTAATTTATATTTAGAAATATTCATTCCAAATTCCAACCCTTTTGTTTTAACCAGTTCTTCGAGTTCTGTAAGTGACTTTTTGCCAAAATTCCTGAACTTAAGAAGATCATTTTTATTAAAGGTTACTAAATCGCCAAGACTTTCAACATCAGCAGCTTTCAAACAATTAAGTGCCCTCACGGATAAATCGAGGTCTACAAGTTTTGTTTTAAGCAATTGACGGATATGCAATGTATTCTCATCAAATTCTTCCGTAACTGACTTCTCTTCGGTATCCAATGTAATTTTTTCATCAGAGAACAGCATAAAGTGATGGATCAATATCTTTGCAGCTTCTTTCAACGCTTCCTTTGGGTGGATTGAACCATCAGTGGTGATTTCAAAGACTAATTTCTCGTAATCAGTTTTTTGTTCAACCCTGAAGTTCTCCACATGGTACTTAACATTTATTATCGAAGTGTGTATCGAATCCATAAATATTGTTCCCAGTGGGGCATTGAGCAATTTATTTTCCTCAACAGGGACGTACCCACGGCCTTTGTTGATTGTAATTTCCATCGACAATTTTATCGACGGTTCCATTTTACAGATGACCAGATCAGGATTTAATACCTGAAAAACGGACAAAAATTTATTAATGTCACCAGCCGTAAAAATATCTTGATTGCCAATAACGATATTTACTTTCTCGGTTGACTCAGATTCAATTTGTCTTTTAAAACGAATCTGTTTAAGATTCAGGATAATGCCTGTTACATCTTCAACAACACCTTTAATTGATGAGAATTCCTGATCAACGCCATCCACCTTTATAGATGTTATTGCATAACCCTCGAGAGAAGAAAGAAGAATACGTCTTAATGCATTACCAATTGTGATACCAAAACCGGGTTCAAGCGGGCGAAATTCAAAAATACCTTTGAATTCATCTGCCTCGATCATAATAACCTTTTCTGGTTTTTGAAAAGCTAATATTGCCATATTTATTTACCTGTTAATGTTTTGAATTGAAAGACGAACTTACTTAATGATTATTTTGAATACAATTCAACGATGAGTTGTTCTTTAATATTCTCAGGGATTTCTTCTCTCTCAGGGTAGTTCATAAATTTGCCAACCAACTTCTCATCCTCCCATTCCAACCAGGAATATTTGTTAGTTCCTTTTGAAAGAGATTCCGTAATTGCTTCTAACGATTTAGACTTTTCACGAACGCCAATAATATCGCCGGGTTTCACTGCAAAAGAAGGAATATTTACAATGTTTTCATTAACAGTTATGTGTTTATGAGAGACCAGCTGCCTTGCCCCTGCCCTTGTAGGAGCTATACCAAAACGATAAACAACATTATCCAGGCGCGCCTCAATTAATTGAAGGAGGATTTCTCCAGTAATACCCTTTCTTTGGGATGCACGATGAAAAACATTTCTGAACTGCCTTTCCAGAATACCATAAGTATATTTAGCTTTTTGTTTTTCTTGAAGCTGAATACCATATTCTGATTGTTTCCTTCTTCTTTTTGAATTACCATGCATTCCAGGGCCATAATTTTTCCTGTCAAAATACTTATCAGGGCCAAAAATGGGCTCTTTAAACTTCCTGGCTATCTTAGTCTTCGGACCTATATACCTTGCCATATGTTAAATATATTAATTGATTTCTAAAAATAAATTTAAACTCTTCTTCTTTTCGGTGGCCTGCAGCCATTATGTGGTAAAGGAGTAACATCCTGAATTTCTGAGACTTCAATCCCCGAAGTATGAATGGTTCTCATGGCTGATTCACGGCCTGATCCGGGTCCATTCACAAATACTTTTACTTTTCTCAATCCAAGCGCATAAGCAACCTTCGAACAATCCTGTGCAGCCATCTGGGCAGCATAGGGTGTATTCTTTTTCGATCCACGAAACCCCATCTTACCAGCTGAGGACCACGCAATTACCTGACCTGAATTATTTGTCAGCGTAATAATGATGTTATTAAATGAGGCCCTGATATAAGCGCGTCCGTGAGGATCTACTTTAACAACTCTCTTCTTGGATGACTTAACTGTTTTTGCCATATCTAAAATATTTCTATTATTCTATAAAATTCCAGTAATACAACTCAAAAAACTATTAACCTTTTGGAGTTTTCTTTTTATTGGCTACCGTTCTCTTTTTTCCTTTCCTGGTACGTGCATTATTCTTTGTATTCTGTCCTCTAAGCGGCATACCTATTCGATGACGTATACCCCGATAAGAGCCAATATCCATAAGCCGTTTAATGTTCATCTGTACTTCTGAACGCAACTCCCCTTCCACTTTAAATTCCTCACTTACGATGCTGCGTATCCTATTTTGCTCCTCATCAGTCCAGTCCTGAACAGTCTTACTTCTATCAACTTTAGCCTGGTTTAAAATTTTCTGAGCTGCGCTCTTTCCTAAACCAAAAATATAGGTTAATGCGATTTCGCCTCTTTTGTTTTTTGGTATATCAATACCTGCGATTCTAGCCATATTCCTTTTACTATTTGGATAATTATTATATAAATTTACTGCTATCTACAAAATCCGTTATCCCTGGCGTTGTTTAAACCTGGGATTTTTTTTGTTTATGACATAAAGTATCCCCTTTCTACGGACAATTTTACACTCGGGAGATCTTTTCTTTATTGATGCTCTAACTTTCATCTCAATTAATCTTTTTGTTTGTATGGTTTATTGTACGATATTATGCCAAGCCGGCTTCAAATTATTTATATCGAAAAGTTATCCTTCCTTTAGTCAGGTCATAAGGCGACATTTCAATTTTAACTTTGTCACCCGGTAATATTTTAATGTAATGCATTCGCATTTTTCCTGAAATGTGCGCAGTTATTACATGGCCATTTTCGAGTTCAACACGAAACATAGCGTTACCCAGTGATTCTTTCACTGTTCCATCCTGTTCGATTGATAATTGTTTAGGCATTCTTCATTTTTTAATTATTCAACACTTCTTCGATATATTCAAAAGTTGATAAAATTTCAATTTTTTCTTTTCTAATAACCACCGCGTGTTCAAAATGCGCAGAGGGTTTCTTATCAGCAGTTCTAATAGTCCATCCATCTTTCTCCATTACAACCACTCGTGTTCCCATGTTGATCATAGGTTCAATACAGATTGTCATACCTTCAATTAATTTCATTCCTGATCCACGTTTCCCATAATTAGGAATTTCAGGTTTTTCATGAAGATGTTTTCCAATACCATGCCCAACCAAATCACGAACTATTGAGTAACCCGACTGCTCAACATGATGCTGTACTGCATAGCCAATATCACCAACTCTTTTCCCGGCCACAGCCATTTCAATGCCTTTATAAAGGGATTCTTTTGTACGTTTCATCAACGCTATTTTTCTGTCGCTCACTTCTCCCACAGCAAAGGTATAAGCCGAATCACCATAAAATCCATTTTGAATCACTCCACAATCGATTGAAACAATATCTCCCTCTTTTAAAACCCGCTTTCCAGGTATTCCATGAACCACTTGTTCATTAACAGAAACACATAAAGTGCCGGGGAACCCTTCATACCCCTTGAAGCCAGGAATGGCATCATGATCACGAATGTATTCTTCAGCGATTCTATCCAATTCCAGGGTGGTGATACCAGGCTTAATATACCTGGCTACTTCAGCCAGTGTTTTACCAACAAGTAAAGAACTTTTTTTTATTAACTTTATCTCTTCTTCGCCTTTCAGTTTGATCCCTTGAAACCCCATGCTTCTCCTAATCTATTACCCACTAATACTAAATGATGATCGTCCTTTGATCCTTCCGGATTTTGTAAGGCCGTCGTAGTGCCTCATTAACAGATGGCTCTCAATTTGTTGCAACGTATCAAGAATCACACCAACCAGAATCAAGAGTGAAGTTCCGCCAAAAAACTGTGCAAATTGCGTACCCACACCAAGCAATCGAACCAAAGCAGGCATGATAGCTACAAAAGCCAGAAAAAAGGAGCCAGGTAACGTAATTCTTGACATAATATTATCAATGAACTCAGCTGTCTTTCTTCCCGGTTTTATTCCCGGAATAAACCCACCATTCTTTTTCATATCTTCTGCCATCTGGTTGGGATTAATAGTAATAGCTGTATAAAAATATGTAAATAAAATAATCGTGATAGCAAACACAAAATTATACCAGAAACCATTCATGTTACTGAAAGTCGCAGCAAAACCCGATAATGATTCCGAGCCGAAACGAGCAAATGTTAGAGGAAGGAACATAATGGCCTGTGCAAAAATAATCGGCATTACACCAGCAGCATTCACTTTTAAAGGGATATATTGCCTAACACCCCCATACTGTTTATTTCCAATAATTCTTTTAGCATACTGAACCGGTATCCTACGTGTTCCCTGAACAAGCAATATACATAAAAGTATAACAAAAATCAAAAATGCAATCTCAATTACAAATATCACTAATCCACCACCTTGCTGCTCCAGTTTCGAGATAAGCTCTCCAAAAAGAGCAAAAGGCAATCTGGCAATAATTCCAATCATGATAATTAATGAAATACCGTTACCAATACCTTTGTCAGTTATTCGCTCACCCAGCCACATAATAAAAAGAGACCCTGCTGTAAGAGTAAGAATTGATGACATACCAAAAAACGAAAACACAGAATGATGTGTTATGGCAGCGCTAAATGGGTAGATAGCTTCAGCTGGGAGCTGGTTAACCAGATTAGCAATGTATCCAGGTGATTGAAACACTAAAATTACAACAGTAAGGTATCTTGTTATCTGGTTTATTTTTTTTCTACCGCTTTCACCCTCTTTCTGCAGTTTCTGGAAATAGGGAATAGCCATACCAAGTAGCTGTACAACAATAGATGCAGAGATGTAAGGCATAATTCCCAATGCGAAAATTGATGCATTGGAGAAAGCGCCACCTGAGAACATGTTTAACAATCCAAGTAACCCCTCACTAGCCTGATTCTGCAAGTTGGTCAATTGATTTGGATCCACACCAGGCAACACAACGTATGCTCCCAATCGATAGATGAGAATAATTCCCAGGGTATATAATATCCTGTTCCTAAGATCATCAATCTTATATATATTCCGTATTGTTTCGACTAATTTTTTCATTAAGAATTAATTTTTGTTGCAACGCCGCCTAACGATTCAATTGCTTCCAGAGCTGATTTAGAAAAAGCATGTGCAGTCACATCAATTTTTGTTTTCAGTTCACCTCTTCCTAAAATTTTAATAAGATCATGTTTAGAAGCCAGTCCATTTCCAATTAGCACTTCCTGATCAAAAACAGTAAGGCCTTTGGCATCGACTAATTTCTGTAAAACATCCAGGTTAACGCCCAGGTATTCCTTACGATTAATATTCTTAAAACCATATTTAGGGACTCTTCTATACAAAGGCATCTGACCTCCTTCAAAGCCGGCTTTTCTTTTATAACCCGACCTTGATTGTGCTCCTTTATGACCTTTAGTAGAGGTTCCTCCTTTACCTGATCCTTGTCCGCGACCAATCCGTTTACCTTTTTTAACAGAGCCTGGAGCCGGTTTAAGATTACTTAAATCCATATCTTCAATTATTACAATAAAATTTATACTTCTTCTATTACTAATAGATGTTTAACTTTATTTATCATTCCCAGCACTTGGGGTGTTCCCGTAACTTCTTTAGTTTGGTGCATTTTATGTATTCCGAGAGCCTGCAAGGTTTTTTTCTGCTTTCCAATTCTTCCAATGCCGCTTCTAACTTGTTTAATTTTATACTTCTTCATCACTCAAACTTTTTTAACCGTTAAAAACTTTATCTATGCTAATACCTCTAACTTGAGCAATTGAAATAGCATCTCTCAGTTGCATCAGTGCATTCATGGTTGCTTTAACAACGCTATGGGGATTGGAAGATCCTTTTGATTTAGCCAACACGTCTTTTACGCCAACACTTTCAAGAACAGCACGCATAGCACCACCTGCAATGACACCAGTACCAGGGGTAGCTGGCTTAAGAAAGACAAAAGCACCGCTGTATTTCCCTGTTTGCTCGTGCGGAATTGTTCCTTTCAACACAGGCACTTTGATCAAATTCTTTTTTGCATCATCAATACCTTTAGCTATTGCAGATGTTACTTCTTTTGCTTTACCAAGGCCGAATCCAACAACTCCATTCTCATTCCCAACAACAACTACTGCAGAAAAGCTAAATGTCCTACCCCCTTTAGTAACCTTTGTTACGCGTTGAATGCTAACGAGTTTATCCTTAAATTCTATCTCGCTCGATTTTACTCTTTTGATATTTAAATTTGCCATATTTTTTAGAATTTTAAGCCTCCTTTTCTGACAGCTTCAGCTAATGTTTTTATTCTACCGTGATATAAATAACCACTCCTATCGAAAACAACCTGTTCAATACCAGCTTCTTTTGCTTTCTCAGCAATAAGTTTACCAACTAGCTCTGCTTGTACAGTCTTGGTGATTTTCTTGTCATCAATCTCCAACTGGCGAGATGAGGCCGCCACTAACGTTTTACCTTCTATATCATCAATGAGTTGAGCATATATCTGCTTATTGCTTCTAAATACAGATAACCTTGGTCGTTCAGGAGTTCCATTAATCACTTTTCGGATACGCATTTTGATCCTGTAGCGCCGATAGTCTTTTTTATTCTTAATTTTTACAGACATTATTAGTAAATCTTATAAGTTATTTTATTATTTCTCAGCTGCAGCTTTACCAGCTTTCTTCTTAATTTCTTCACCTTTAAATCTAATACCCTTACCCTTATACGGTTCAGGTTTTCTAAAGGAACGAATCTTTGCTGCCACCTGGCCTATTAATTGTTTATCAATGCAAGTGAGTGTAATGGTTGGATTCTTACCCCTCTCTGCTGTTGTAACAGCCTTAATCTCAGGAGGAAGCTCCAGGACAATGTTGTGTGAATACCCAACTGAGATCTCCAGTATTTGTCCATTAATAGTGGCTTTATAGCCAACCCCAACCAGTTCCTGAATAATTTCATAGCCCTCTGAAACGCCTTTAACCATATTAGCCAACAGAGCCCTATAAAGCCCATGCAATGATTTTTCTTCCTTCTGTTCAGATCCGCACTCCAAAACCAAGGTAGATTCTTCAAGTTTTACTCTTATCCTTGGATCAACACGTTGATGAAGTTCACCTAGTTTTCCCTTTACGTTGATCTGGTTATCTTCAGATATCGACACCTGAACCCCATCTGGGATATTAATCGGTAATTTTCCTATTCGTGACATTTTCGTTCTTATTTTAACTGATAAAACATATTACTTCACCGCCAACATTAAGCTTTCTGGCTTTCTTATCTGTCATAACTCCCTGAGATGTTGACATTACAGCTATTCCAAGGCCATTTAACACCCTTGGGAGATTATCTGCACCAACATAATGCCTTAAACCAGGTTTACTGACTCTTATGAGTTTGTTAATAGCCGGCTGTTTGGTAACTGGATGATACTTAAGTGCGATTTTAATCACACCATATTTGACATCATCCTCAAATTTATAATTCAAAATATATCCTTGTTCAAAAAGGATTTTAGTTATTTCTTTCTTGATATTAGATGCAGGAATTTCAACAACTCTGAAGTTGGCTTTTATTGCATTCCTGACTCTTGTCAAATAATCTGCTATTGGATCAGTGTTCATTTTAAACCCTAACTCTATATTAATAATTAACTAAATAATAATCGTTTACCAGCTCGCTTTCCTAATTCCGGGAATCAGACCCTGAAGGGCCATTTCCCGAAAGTTGATGCGAGAAATACCGAATTGCCGCATATATCCTTTTGGCCGCCCGGTGAGTTGGCATCTGTTATGCAACCGCACAGGAGATGAATTCCTGGGTAATTTTTGCAGTCCCACCAAGTCACCTTTTTCCTTAAGATCAGCCCTTTTCGCGGCGTATTTATCAACGAGTTTTTGTCTTTTAACTTCTCTCGCTTTTATTGATTCTTTTGCCATAGCTCCTTAATATTTTAATTTTTAAACGGAATACCAAATTCTTTCAACAATGCATGTGCTTCTTTATCGGTTCTGGCCGATGTTACAAAAGTGATATCCATACCATTGATATGGTTAACTTTATCAATATCTATTTCCGGAAAAATGATTTGCTCGGTAACACCAAAAGTGAAATTCCCTCTGCCATCAAACCCTTTATCATTGATACCCCTGAAGTCTCTAATACGAGGAATGGCAACAGCTATTAACCGGTGGAGAAATTCATACATATTATCTCCACGCAAGGTAATCCTGACGCCAATTGGCATACCTTTCCTCAATTTGAAATTTGAAATATCGCGTTTAGACTTTGTTTGCACAGCCTTTTGCCCGGTGATCAATGTCATTTCGTTGATACCTGAATCAATAAGTTTTTTATCGGTAATGGCGGCACCCAACCCTTGATTTACAGCAATCTTAATTAGTTTAGGGACCTGCATTACCGATTTATAATCGAATTGTTTGACCAGGGAAGGCAATATCTCTTCCTGGTATTTCTTTCTTAATGTGGGTACATATTCCATTACTTAATATCCTCCCCTGATTTAATTGAATAACGGATTGACTTATTAGCTTTCGGATTCATTCTCCTTCCAATTCTTGTTGCCTCTCCGGCAGAGTTGACGACCATCAAATTGGAAATATGAACAGGAGATTCCTTATGAATAATACCTCCTTGAGGGTTCTCGGTACTAGGTTTCGAATGTTTGGCCACCATATTGATTCCTTCAACAATGGCTTTACTTTTTCTAATATCGACCATAAGAACGCGTCCTTGCTCACCTTTAGAATCTCCGGAGATAACCATTACAGTATCACCTTTCTTAATATGCAGTTTTCTACTCATTTTCATTCGTATTATTAAATATCTTTACAGCACTTCCGGTGCCAAAGAAACAATTTTCATATATTTTTTATCTCTCAACTCTCTTGCTACAGGACCAAAAATACGCGTACCAATGATTTCTCCTGCTGTATTAAGAAGAACAACCGCATTATCATCGAAACGGATATATGACCCGTCATTTCTTCTAATCTCTTTTTTCGTCCTAACAACTACAGCTGTTGAAACAGTTCCCTTTTTTATATTACCTGAAGGTATTGCCGATTTCACGGTGACAATGATTTTATCACCTATTGAAGCATACCTCTTTTTAGTCCCACCTAGGACCCTTATGCACAATACTTCTTTTGCGCCACTGTTATCGGCTACTGCCAATCGTGATTCCTGTTGTATCATAATTACTTAGCTCTTTCAATGATTTCGACTAGTCTCCAACACTTATTTTTACTTAACGGCCTGGTTTCCATAATTTTAACGAGGTCACCTATATTACTGTCATTCTTTTCATCGTGAGCAGAAAATTTGGATGCTTTTTTTACATACTTCCCATAAATAGGATGCTTCATCTTTCTTTCTACCTGAACAACGATGGTTTTATCCATTTTATCACTGACCACCAGGCCTATACGTTCTTTTCTTAATCTTCTTTCCATGTTGAGTGATTAATTAATTCTATTCTTTAATAGTTACTTCTTCTCCCTGGACTCTTTTCCTGAGTTCTGTTTTCAGACGTGCAATGGTTCTCCTGAAAATTTTAATTTTATTAGGATTCTCCAAAGGAGAAACAGCATGATTAAGCTTAAGCTTGGTAAGCTGCTTACGTTCTTCTTCCAGTCTTTCAATTAATTCTGGAGTAGTTAATTCTATAATTACCGTTTGTTCCATTTCAATTTAGTTTGATTCTTCTACGTAATCACTTCTAACAATAAATCTAGTTGTTATCGGAAGCTTCTGAGCAGCCAGGCGTAAAGCTTCTTTTGCAATTGATAATGGAACGCCATCAGCTTCAAATAAAATTCTTCCTGGAGTTACTCTTGCGACAAACATTTCCGGAGCACCTTTTCCTTTTCCCATTCGAACTTCAGCAGGTTTCTTGGTAATAGGTTTATCGGGGAAGACACGAATCCATATTTGTCCTTCACGTTTCATATAACGTGTAACAGCCTGCCTCGCAGCCTCTATTTGGCGCCCGGTAAGCCAGGTTGTTTCCAATGCTTTGATGGCAAATGAACCAAATGCGATCTGGTTTCCTCTTTGCGAGTTGCCTTTCATCTTACCTTTTTGCTGCTTCCTGTATTTTGTCTTTTTAGGTTGTAACATTGTAATATCAGTTATTAATTGATTACACTTTTGCTTTGTTATCTACCATCCGGCCTTGGTCTTGGTCTACCTTTTCCTCTGCCACCTGATTGTTTAGCTTTCTGAGATATTCCGGGAGATGTCAGGTCACGTTTTCCAAAAATCTCTCCTTTACAAATCCAAACTTTTATACCAATACGGCCATATGTAGTATGTGCTTCGGTAGCCACATAATCAATATCAGATCTTAACGTATGCAAAGGAATTCGGCCATCTTTGTATTGTTCACTTCTGGCCATTTCCGCTCCCCCCAATCTACCAGATATCTGAACCTTGATACCATCTGCCCCAACTCTCATAGTAGACGCGATGGCAGTTTTGATGGCACGTCGATAAGATATCCTACCTTCAATTTGTTTAGAAATGGTGCCGGCTACAATAATAGCATCCAATTCGGGTCTTTTGATCTCGGAAATATTGATTTGAACTTCCTTATTTGTAAGTTTCTTCATCTCTTCCTTCAGCTTATCAACTTCCTGCCCCCCTTTTCCAATAATGATACCTGGCCGGGCCGTATTTATAGTAACAGTAACAAGCTTGAGGGTACGTTCGATAACAATACGTGAGATACCAGCTTTTGACAACCTGGCATTAAGGTATGTTCTTATCTTCTTATCTTCGACAAGCTTTGAAACAAAGTTCTTACCTCCATACCAGCTGGAATCCCATCCTCTGATGATCCCTAACCTGTTACCTATTGGATTTGTTTTTTGTCCCATTAATTAATTATTAATTTGTTTATAAATGCTACTATTTTTTATTCACTAACTGAAACTTCTTTGTTTCCGACTATCAGGGTCACGTGGTTAGAACGTTTTCTGATCCTGTGTGCACGTCCTTGCGGTGCAGGGCGAATCCGCTTCAACATTCTAGCGCTATCCACATTTATTTCTTTCACAAATAAGTGGCTATCTTCAATTCGGACTCCTTCATTTTTATTCTGCCAGTTGGCAATAGCCGACAACAGCAGCTTATGCAGACGACCAGAAGCTTCTTTTGGAGAACTCTTCAGCATATTCAACGCAGATTCCACATCTGCACCTCTGATCATATCGGCAACCAATCTCATTTTTCTAGGCGATGTAGGACAATTGTTAAGCCTTGCCATATACAGTTGCTTTCTGTCTTTTTTTAGCTTTTCCGCTCTAATACGTTTTCTAGCACCCATTATTTATACGATTTCATTATTTTTTACCTCTACTTCCAGCATGTCCTCTAAAAATCCTGGTTGGTGAAAACTCACCCAACTTATGACCAACCATATTTTCAGTAATATAAACAGGAATAAACTTATTGCCATTATGGATAGCAATTGTCTGGCCAACAAAATCAGGAGAGATCGTTGAGCTCCTTGACCACGTTTTTATAACTGTTTTCTTGTTTGATTTTGCAGCTTCAAGAACCTTCTTTTCAATTTTATAATGTATATAAGGACCTTTCTTCAGTGAACGACTCATGATATTACGTATTTAATATGATTACTTCCTTCTATCAATAATATATTTATTCGAAGCTTTTTTCTTTTGCCTGGTCCGGAACCCTTTAGCCGGAAGCCCTTTACGGGACCTGGGATGACCACCAGAAGCACGCCCTTCACCACCACCCATAGGGTGATCCACAGGGTTCATTGCTACACCCCTTGTCCGGGGCCTGCGTCCCAGCCATCTGCTCCTGCCGGCTTTTCCTGACACTTCAAGGCTGTGATCAATATTTGATACCATTCCAACTGTTGCTTTGCATGTTTGAAGGATCATTCTTGTTTCTCCTGAGGGCAATTTGAGAATTGCAAATTTTCCATCCCTTGTCATCAGCTGTGCATATGATCCTGCGCTTCTCGCCATCTTAGCACCCTGGCCAGGCCTAAGTTCCACGTTATGTACAATAGTACCAAATGGAATTTCACTCAGATACATTGAATTACCAATATCAGGTGAAACACCTTTTCCGGAAACCACCTTCTGGCCAACCTTAATACCGTGCGGGGCAACAATGTAACGTTTTTCACCATCAGCATAATACAACAATGCAATACGTGCTGATCTGTTTGGATCATATTCAATCGACTGCACCGTTGCGGGAATTCCCTCCTTCTCACGTTTAAAATCAATTACCCTGAAGCGTTTCTTATGCCCGCCACCAAGGTATCTCATTGTCATTTTCCCCGAATTGTTTCTTCCACCAGTCTTTTTCTTTGAAGATAATAATTTCTTTTCCGGTGTGGAAGAAGTAATTTCTTCAAAAGCGCTAATTACTTTAAAACGCTGACTAGACGTTGTTGGTTTGAATTTCTTTAAAGCCATTTATCTTAAATATTGCTGTAAAAATCAATAATTTCTCCTTCAGCTAACGTAACGATAGCTTTTTTATACGATTTTGTCCTGCCGGAAATAACTCCCGATTTGGTAAAACGAGATTTTTCCTTACCAGAATAATTCATTGTGTTCACAGTTACAACCTCGACACCATAAATATCTTCAACGGCATGTTTAATCTGTAACTTATTGGCCTTCTTATGAACAATGAAACCGTACTGGTTCAGTTGTTCACCCTTCGCGGTCATTTTCTCAGTTATTACCGGTTTTAATATGATCTCCATTGTATATTCTGTTTAAAGTTCTCTATTTTTCAGCACATTATTTATCAAACATCTTCTGAATCTCTTTGATTGAGCTTTCAAGCAGAAACAATTTATTATGATTCAGGATATCGTAAGTATTAAGGTCAAATGCCCTAATTACTTTCACCTTTTTTAGATTTCTGGACGAGAGAAAAACATTTCTATCAGTTTCCGGAAATACAAACATGGCCTTCTTGTCTTTAACATCAAAAACATTAAGAATATCAACAAAATTCTTTGTCTTAGGGTTTTCAAAACTAAAGTCTTCCAGAACCATTATATTATTGTCCTTCGCTTTGCCGCTTAAAGCTGATTTACGAGCCAGGCGTTTAACTTTTTTATTCAGTTTAAAGCTATAATCCCGCGGATGAGGCCCAAAAGCCCGTCCACCTCCTCTTAATATCGGAGATTTGATGTCGCCCATACGAGCAGTTCCAGTGCCTTTCTGTCGTTTAATCTTCCTTCTGCTGCCAACGATGGCGTTTCTCTCTTTGGTACTATGAGTTCCCTGACGTTGGCTCGCCATAAACTGTTTTGCATCAAAGTAAATAGCATGATCATTTGGTTCAACACCAAATATGGAATCATCCAGTTTAATCTTTCTGGATGTCTTCTTCCCGTTGATTTGATAAATTTCTAACTCCATCTCTCAAGTATTAAATATGAGCCATTAGGTCCAGGAACTGAACCTTTAACAACCAAAATATTTTTCTCTGGGATAATCTTCATGATCTGCAAGTTGATCATTTTCACTCTTTCATTACCCATTCTACCTGCCATTCTCATCCCTTTAAACACCCTTGAAGGATAGGATGAAGCACCAATAGAACCGGGCGCTCTCATACGGTTGTGCTGCCCATGTGTTGCATCTCCAACACCTTTAAAGCCATAACGTTTCACAACACCCTGAAATCCTTTTCCTTTTGAAGTGCCAACAACATCAATATACTCTCCTTCGATAAATATATCAACCGTTAAAACATCTCCAAACTTCTTTTGGTGCCCGGCTTCAAACCTGGTAAACTCCATCATGATTTTCTTTGGAGCTACACTGGCTTTGGCAAAATGCCCCAGGAGAGCTTTAGAGGTATGATTTTCTTTTTTTTCACCAAAAGCAAGCTGAATAGCCTCATAGCCATCTGTGTCAATATTCTTCACCTGTGTAACAACGCAGGGACCAGCTTCGATCACTGTGCAAGGAATATTCTTACCAGCTTCGTCGAAAATACTGGTCATTCCTATCTTTTTTCCAATTAGTCCTGACATTTTATTCTATTTTTTAAAGCATTGAAATCAGCAAATAATTAAACCTTAATCTCAACCTCAACGCCACTTGGAAGCTCCAGCTTCATGAGAGCATCAATGGTTTTAGAAGTCGTGCTATAAATATCAAGTAACCTTTTATAAGAGCACAACTGGAACTGTTCCCTTGCCTTTTTATTTACAAAAGTAGCCCTGTTAACCGTGAAAATTCTTTTATCTGTCGGCAATGGTATTGGTCCGCTAACAACAGCACCTGTTACCTTAACAGTTTTAACAATCTTTTCGGCTGATTTATCAACCAGATTGTAGTCGTACGATTTTAATTTTATTCTGATCCTCTGACTCACTTTATATTTTTTTTTGTTATAACAATTCTTATTTACTAAGAATATATCCCTTGATTTTAAGAATAATTTCTTCTGTTAGTTCTTTTGGAACCGGCGCATAGTGCGAAAATTCCAGGCTTTGAGTTGCTCTTCCTGACGTAATTGTTCGCAAAATTGTTATATACCCAAAGATTTCAACCAGGGGAACCTTAACGCTAATCTCCTGTCGGCCAGTTTTGGAAACAACATTTTCTATTTGTCCCCTTCTTTTATTCAGGTCGCTTGTTACGTCTCCCAAAAACTCTCCAGGAGTAACAATGTTAAGGGACATAATGGGTTCTAACAATACATTATTTGCTAATTTACAGGCTTCTCTAAAGGCCAGACTTCCTGCAATCTCAAATGATAATGCATCAGAGTCAACAGAATGATATGATCCATCAATTAACCTTACCCGAAGGTTATACATAGGAAATCCCAACAACACTCCATTGCTCATTGCCGATGAGAATCCTTTCTCAACAGCATAAATAAATTCTTTTGGAATATTTCCCCCTTTAACATCATTGATAAACTGCAATCCTCTAACGCCTTCTTCTGCAGGCCCAACTTCAACTAAAATATCGGCATATCTGCCCCTGCCTCCCGTTTGCTTTTTATATAACTCATGATATTCCACTGTTGAGGTAATGGCCTCTTTGTATGCAACTTGAGGAATTCCCTGATTACTTTCAATATTGAATTCCCTTTTTAACCGATCAATCAATATTTCCAGATGAAGCTCTCCCATTCCATTGATAATTGTTTGCCCTGTCTCCTCATCTACAAGCACTGTAAATGTTGGATCCTCTTCTGCAAGCTTTCTCAAAGCTATTTCCAGTTTCGCAACATCATCCTGTGTCCTTGGCTCAATGGCTATTCTGATAACGGGTTCAGGAAATTCAATAGTTTCAAGTCTAACGGGATGTTTTATATCACACAAAGTATCACCAGTTCGAATTTGTTTAAATCCAACCGCAGCACCAATATCACCAGCTTCAATTTGCTCTAATGGTTTTTGTTTATCCGCATGTATCTGCATGATACGGGATATTCTTTCTTTTTTATTTGTATTACTGTTCAGTACAATTTCACCTGCATTCAGTTTTCCTGAATAAACCCTAAAAAATGCAACCCTTCCAACAAAAGGATCAGTAGTTATCTTAAATGTCAATGCACTGAAGGGCTCAGAAACGTCAGCAAGGCGGATTTCTTCATTATTTGTAAATGGATTTACGCCTGAAACTGGAGGCACATCAGTGGGACAAGGGAGATAGTGCACGATGGCATCCAACAAATTTTGCACTCCTTTATTTTTAAAGGCTGCCCCACACAGCACTGGTGTAATTCGCATTTCCAGTGTTGCTTCACGAATAGCTGCAATAATTTCATCCTCTGTAATAGACTCAGGATCATCAATGTATTTTTTCAACAACTCTTCGTTTTCCTCAGCGACACCTTCAATCAACTTTTCCCTATATATTGCAGCCATTTCCGTCATATTCTCCGGCACAGAAAGCTCATTATATTGTGCGCCAAGCGTTTCATCTATCCAACGATAAGCCTTATTTTTGATTAGATCAACAACTCCCACAAACTCATCTTCAGCACCAATAGGTAATTGAACAGGGATGGGTTTTGCACCAAGTTTTTGCTCGATATGCGTCAGGACATTAATAAAATCGGCTCCTGAACGGTCCATTTTGTTCACGAAACTGATACGTGGAATTCCATATTTATCAGCTTGCTTCCACACTGTTTCAGACTGTGGTTCAACACCACCAACAGCACAAAAAATAGCTATTGCGCCATCAAGCACCCTGAGTGATCGTTCAACTTCAACAGTAAAATCAACATGGCCTGGTGTGTCAATAATATTAAAACGGTAATTTTTGTTATCAAGGTCCCAGAAAACAGTAGTGGCGGCTGAAGTGATCGTAATGCCTCGTTCCTGCTCCTGCACCATCCAGTCCATTGTTGCTGTACCATCATGAACTTCACCCATACGATAATTAATGCCTGTGTAATACAACATACGCTCCGTTGTTGTTGTTTTACCAGCATCAATGTGGGCCATGATGCCAATATTACGCGTATATGATAGATTAACAGACATTATTTATTTACTATAATTATTCTTGATATTCTTTAATATTGATATTCTTCCTTATATTTTCTTAAAAACGAAAATGTGAAAACGCTTTGTTCGCCTCAGCCATTCTATGCGTATCTTCCTTTTTCTTATAAGCATTACCTTCCTCTTTATAAGCTGCCAGAATTTCACCTGCCAGTTTTTGCCCCATCGTTTTCTCATGTCTTTTCCTGGAGAATCTGATCATATTTTTCATTCCAATAGATGTTTTTCTGGCTGGCCTGATTTCAGAAGGAATTTGAAATGTAGCCCCACCTATTCTTCTACTCCTGACTTCAACAGCAGGAGTAACATTAGCCAATGCTTTTTTCCATATTTCAATACCATCTTCTTTGGTTTTTTCAACCACGATGTTAATGGCTTCATAAAAAACCTCATACGCAAGGTTCTTTTTTCCCCTAAGCATTAAATTGTTAACAAATTTTGTTACCAACACGTCATTATATCGTGGGTCTGGAAGAATTTCTCTTTTTTTGGGTCTTGATTTCCTCATCGCCGTATTATATTATTTCAAAATAAAAATTTATTATTGCTTAGGTCTTTTTGTTCCATACTTGGACCGTCGCTGAGTTCTCCCTTCCACACCAGAAGTATCAAGTGCACCTCTTATTATATGGTACCTGACACCTGGTAAATCTTTCACTCTTCCGCCTCTGATCATAACAATTGAGTGTTCCTGTAAATTATGACCTTCACCCGGGATATAAGCATTCACCTCTTTCCCATTGGTTAAACGTACTCTGGCAACCTTCCGCATCGCCGAGTTAGGTTTCTTTGGTGTAGTCGTATAAACCCTAACACAAACACCACGGCGCTGTGGGCAAGAATCCAAAGCCGGGGACTTGCTCTTATCAGTTAATTTCTTTCTTCCTTTACGTACTAGCTGCTGTATCGTAGGCATATCAACGTTTTTATTTAGTTAAACACACACCCGTAAATTTGGGGGTGCAAAATTACAATTAATAATTAAAATAACAAGCTTCTTAAAGCTTTTTCCATCAATACGACAACAAAACACGTTTATCGACTGAATGGGAATAAAAAAATAAATTGGAATTGACAAAGTAAGAAGAGGAAGACAAGTACAAAATATTTTAAAAAAGGAATGTATTCTGTCTGGAACCTATAGCCGTCTTAATTTATCAGGTCTCCTAATGTATTCTAATATAAGAATTTAAAGAACTCAAATCTTATCTTTTCACAAAAGTGGGTGCAAAAGTACATTTTTTTTTTAAAAAAACAATTTTTTTCTAAAACATTTAATAAAATTCTCAGCCTGTTTTTTAATTATGAATTATGGAGTGTTACATTTCATGTGCCCGGCTCTTTTTTGTTCTTTTGTCTTTGTTCTTGTTTTATCATCAAAAACATTATTTTTGCCCCGCCGAAAACCAATTAATATCTACACTCAAAGGATCATTAATGAAGAAAAAAAACATCCTTGACCGGCTTAACGACAAGCAACGAGTTGCTGTTGAACAAATTGAGGGCCCGATAATGGTTTTAGCAGGGGCTGGTTCAGGAAAAACAAGGGTACTAACCTACCGTGTGGCCCATCTTATCAACCAGGGCATTGACCCAATGAATATTCTTGCCCTGACATTTACCAATAAGGCGGCTAAAGAAATGAAAGAGCGAATTATTAATCTGGTGGATAATAAAAATGCTCGAAATGTGTGGATGGGAACTTTTCATTCAATCTTTGCCAGGATACTCAGAATTGAAGGTGCCAGGCTTGGATATCCATCTCATTTTACCATTTATGATACAGAAGACTCTAAAAGATTAATGAAAGCCATTATTGACGAAAACCAGCTCGACAATAAAATTTATATTCCCAATTACGTGCTGAACCGAATTTCTTCAGCCAAAACGAGCCTGGTAACTTCTTCTTCATATAACCAGAATCCGGAATTCATCACGTATGATAAGATGACCGCAAAACCAAAAATTGGCTTATTATATTCCCTTTATCAAAACAGGTGTTTTAAAGCTTCGGCAATGGATTTTGATGACCTGCTATTGAACACTTTCATATTGTTCAGGGATTTCCCTGATATTCTTTATAAATACCAGCAAAAATTTATGTTTATTCTTGTTGATGAGTATCAGGACACTAATTTTTCTCAGTACATGATCATTAAAAAACTGGCTGCAAACAATGAAAACATCTGTGTTGTTGGGGATGATGCACAAAGCATCTATGCTTTCCGTGGTGCAACCATTAAAAACATCCTCAATTTTAAGAACGATTACCCTGATCTGAAAACTATTAAGCTGGAAGAAAACTACAGGTCAACAAAAACCATCGTGAATGCCGCAAACAGTATCATTGTTAATAACAAGGAACAGCTATCAAAGGAAATATGGACTAACAATGAATCTGGAAATAAAATCAGTTTGATTCAAGCAACAACCGACAACGAAGAAGGTACCCTGGTCGCTAACTCAATTTTTGAGCATAAAATGAATCAACAGTTGAAAAATGATTCATTTGCCATACTATATAGAACCAATGCCCAATCCCGTGCTTTCGAGGAGGCTCTCCGAAAACTAAATATTCCTTACAAAATCTATGGAGGGCTCTCTTTTTATAAAAGGAAAGAGATTAAAGATCTATTGGCGTACATTCGGCTTGTGATCAACAATAATGATGAAGGGGCACTGGTGAGAGCCATCAATTTCCCCTCAAGGGGAATCGGAAAAACAAGTTTGCAAAAAATCATTATTGCTTCAGAAGAGCAGAATAAAAGCCTGTGGCAGGTAATTGAACAAATGCCAAAGCAGTCGTTAACTATTTCCACTGCGACTCAAAACAAGATTGCCACTTTTGTTACCATGATAAAAAGTTTTTCTGTTCAGTTAAATTCTAAAAATGCCTATGCCCTGGGGCGAGAAATCGCATCTACTTCCGGTATTTTAAAAACTTTATATGAAGATCAATCACCGGAAGGATTTAATCGTTTTGAAAACATTGAAGAGTTGCTTAATGCAATTAAAGATTTCTCTGAAAAGGATCAGGGTAATATTCCTATTGGAGGAGATATAGAAAATGAATTCAGGGGATTGGCCGAGTTTATGCAAGACGTAGCTTTGCTCACAGATGCTGACACTTCCAACAAAGAAAACCCGGACCATGTTTCTTTAATGACTGTTCATGCTGCAAAAGGCCTGGAGTTTCCTTTTGTTTTTATTGTAGGCATAGAAGAAAACCTATTTCCTTCAATACAATCGTTAAATTCAATAGCCGATCTGGAAGAAGAGCGTCGATTATTTTATGTCGCCCTGACCCGAGCTCAAAAAAAAGTTACATTATCTTATACTGAAAATCGCTACCGGTGGGGAAACCTTACGTTAGCCGAACCAAGCCGATTTATTGATGAAATTAAAGTTGATTTAATCGAATCTCCACAAAAAGCCTCAATCCACCTTTCCAAAACGAAAGGGTTTGGAGGAACAAACAAAAAAATAACCCAGGCTAATTTCCTGTCCCATTCAAGAAAAAAGCTTAAAAAGCTTGGTGACTTATCAAATCAAACAAATGAGAGCATTATAGGTGATGAAATGAACAACCTTCAAACAGGTATGCTGGTAGCTCATCAAAGATTTGGAAAAGGAAAAGTGATTAATGTTGATGGAGCAGGGCCTAATAGAAAAGCAACTGTATTCTTCCCCAATATCGGACAAAAACAACTCCTTCTTAAATTTGCTAAGCTTAAAATCATCAAATCAGAATAATTTTATTTATAATAAAGTCGAATAAAATTTGTTATTTAAAAAAAGCGTATATTTGCAAACTGAAAT
>JAGLWB010000270.1 GCA_023133655.1 Bacteroidales bacterium | reverse complement strand
GCTTCCAGTTATGTTATTGGTATGGTAACCGACAATACAGGTAAAGTATACATCTATGGTTGTACCTCAAATACAATAGATTATTTTGGAGAAGAAGTAAATAAAGGAGTTTTTATTTGTAAGCAAAATGGTTCTGGTGAGGTAATTTGGCTTAAACAGTTTGAAGAAGTACAAATGCCTTACGGATCGCAAGGTAATTATTTGAATATTGATACATTAACATCACATATTTATATAACAGGAGAATTATATGATGAATTGATAATTCCGGGAGAAATAACATTAACCCCTGCAGAAGGTGGAAGTGTTTTTATTTTAAAATATGATTTGGATGGAAATTATGTTTGGCATGTCCAGGAAGATTTCAATGGGAATGAACCTTCAGTTGTGCCAGACCAATCTGGTAATGTTATATTAAGCGGCACTTTTGATGACATTATCACAATTGGTAATACTGAATTAGAATCATTAGGTTCCTCCGCTGATGGTTTTGTTGCCAAATATGATGAAAATGGCACTTTTCTATGGGCAATAAGAGCTGGTGGTGAAAGCATTGAATATATGGCTATAACTTCAACAGATGCCGGCGATAATATTTATCTAAGTGGGGAATTTCTGTCAGAAAATGTAACAGTTGACGACTACTCCATTACTCTGGAAGAAGGCGATGGGAATATTATTTTTGCAAAATTAAATAGTGACGGGAATGTGCTGTGGGTAACTTCACATGCAGGTAGTCCAATTGGAAATGATTGGAAATGCTGGCCCACAGGAATAAAAACCGATGCAGAAGGGTACACATATTTGAAAGGCTGGCATGGCGATTTGGTTTATTTTGATGATATTGTACTTACAAGTCCTTATGGATATGGTTATAGTTATTTTATTGCCAAATTTGACCCTGACGGAAATACTGTTTGGGCAAATTCTATTACTGAACACACCTATGGCTTTGACTATAATCAGTTTGATATTGATAGTGAAGGCAGTGTTTACTTTGGAGCTCAAATAAGAGATACTGTACATTTTGGATATGAATTTATATATGTGAATGTAGGGAATATAGATTTATTTGTAACAAAATATACTACTGCTGGTGAACTCGACTGGGTAAAAATAATCCAAGGAAATGAATCAAGTTATAACTGGATAAGCAGTGTTGCAGTTTATGATACCTTAAACGTTTTTGTTGGTGGATTTTTTGGTAATTATTTATCTATTGATGATGATGAATTGACATCTACTAACAGGCATGGTTTTGTTACAATGTTTGGCGATGATATATCTGGGATAAAGGAAGTTTATAACAGGAATAATAAGCAATTTGATGTTTATCCTAATCCTTCAAATGGTTTAGTAACATTTACTTCAAACTTTAAATTAAATAACAAAATTGAAATATTAAATGTTACCGGACAAATAGTCCATACAGTTAATATTACGTCAAAAAAGCAACAAATTGATTTAAGAAACTTATCTAAAGGACTATATTTTATTAAAGTAAGTAGTGATAAAATTTTTAAAATTGAAAAACTAATAATTGAATAAATGTCAACGCCTCATTGTCGTACACATAGCCCAGGCCCACAAACCAAACCCTATGAAAACAAAAATCTATCTTTCAGTTTTGGCACTTGCACTGATGGTTGTAGATGCCTATGGCCAAAAACCTACGCTTGAATTGACCTTCACCGCTGTTGACAACGCCTCTTACGTCCAGCTCAACAGCATCAAAGTGATGAACCGTACACAGGGGGGCGATACGGTGCTGTATTGGCCCGATACAGTCCTTGTACTGGATTACCAGGCAGGGATAACCGAAATTAACAATGGGGGGGAAAACCTTCACCTGTTCCAAAACTATCCAAACCCTGTAATAGACCATACAACTCTTACCTTGTATCTTCCTGAAAAGGGAAAAGTAAATCTGGTGATTACGGATATATTAGGGCGCCAGGTCATCAACAGAGAGAGGATGCTGGACAGGGGCTATCATTCATTCCGATTTACCCCCGGCAGTGGAGAAATATTCTTCTTTACGGCTTATTGGAAAGCAACCAGCAGCAGCATTAAAATCCTTACCTCCGGGAACGGTTCAGGTCTTACAAGCTCACTTGAACAGACAGGAAGCATGATCACAGGGCCACAGTTCAAGAGAGTAGAAGCTACGCAGAACTTCTCATTCAGCCCTGGCGATATATTGCTATACATAGGCTATGCAAACGGTCTGCAATCCGCTATGCCTGACGCCCCTGAAACCAGCGAAACGTATACCTTCCAGTTTGCTTATAACATACCCTGCCCTGGCACACCAACGGTAACTTACGAAGGACAGGTCTACAACACCATTCAGATATTCAGCCAGTGCTGGCTTAAGGAAAACCTGAATGTAGGAACTATGATAAACGGCAGCCAAAACCAGCAAAACAACGGCACCATTGAAAAATACTGCTATAATAACAACCCTGCCAATTGCGATACCTATGGCGGGCTGTACTTATGGGATGAGATGATGCAATACACCACAACACAGGGTGTACAAGGTATTTGTCCGCCGGGTTGGCATATCCCTACTGACGAAGAGTTGAAAATATTGGAAGGTACTGTTGACAGCCAGTATGGCATTGGTGACCCTATATGGGATCAATCAGACTGGAGAGGTTTTGATGCAGGATTAAACCTTAAATCGACAAGTGGCTGGTATTTAGGTGGCAATGGCACTGATTTATATGGCTTTTCCTCCTTGCCCTCTGGTGGACGCCTCGGCTCTGGTGGTTTCAACGGTACAGGCATCTACGAAGCCTTTTGGTCTTCTACAGGGGACGGTAGTAACTACGCATGGGGCCGGTTATTGCGCAACGACCTTGAAGGTGCTTCCCGTTTCGACTACAATTTGGTTTACGGTTTCAGTGTACGTTGTGTCAGGGATTATTAGACTATCCGCCAGTAGGCGGACGGGCCAGGCCCGTTAGATGATCTTACTATTTGACATAAAATTCAACAGTTATAGAAGGAACAATGTTTTTGTAAAACGCTCGATAGTAAAAAACTAAAACCAAAAAAGTATAAATTAAATAATAAAAAATTTGGTTTTCAAAGAGAAATTTAATACATTTAAAAGTTTTCATTAAATTTATATGGTAATTAGTATTAAAAAAATGTACAATAGACTTCACAAAGTTGTTATATTAACCTTTAAAATTATACAATTATGAAAAATGATTCAGTAATAAAAAATTTATCGAAAGTTCTTTTTTTAATCTTAGCCCCTCTATTAATGTGTTTTTCAACTAATGCTCAAGAAAGACCTGAAAATGTTACATCTTTTGAGATTCAAAAGTCACAAAAAGAAACTTATAAAATAGTTTTACAATCATTAAAAAGCTTAGAATATGAGATTAATAGAAAAGTGAAAAATAAATTTATCAAAGGATCTAAGGGTGAAGAATTAGTTTTAGTAGTAGCTCCTTATTATTCAGCTTTAAGATATATTTATAATGTTGAAATCTGGTTAAATTCAAAATCAGAAGAGAAAACTATGGTTTATATCCATGTGATTAAAAAGTCATATAGTGTTGAAGATTCAGTAATTAAAGAGATAACAGAAAAAAATAATCGAAGTGAATCTACAGAAAAAAATATACATTCAGAAGTAGAAAAAATCCTAAAAAAATTATAAGAAATATATTTACGAAAATACTATTTCATTTTTTGTAAACTTTCGAGTTCTCAAACCTGATTCATATTTTTTATTTCTAAACTTACTAACACTTCCCGACGTTACCCGAGTGTGTAAGGGATTTTCACCCTCTGGACTGTTTTTTTGTCATTGAAACATTCAAAGAACTTAGTTATATTTGCCATTCAGGGCACACACAAGAAGCTCATAAGCAATACTCCGCTAACGCGACGTACTGCTCATAGCTCTACCGTCAATAGCCGCAATTGGGACAATGAATAAACAAAACAGCATAAGTTATTTTAGATATTTATTTTCTGACAAGAAATCTTTGCCATTTTGGATATTTCTTTTCGTTTTTATTGCAATATCCGCAATCGTATCAACTATGGCTAATTTGTCTGAGAAAGAAAATATAGAATTTCCCATTTGGGACTTCATCTTTGTAATATTGTTTGTAATTATTTTCATTGGGCATTACACTTTGAGCTATATCAATTATTTATCATTTAGAAAGTTTATCAAGCAATTAGAGATGTTAAATCTAAAATACATTATTAAACCAATAAAGGTCGAATTATTTCAAGTTAGTTTTTATGCTAAATTCATACAGAGTCATGAAGTAGAAATTAATATAAAACCCAAAATCGATAGCTATTTAATGCTTAAAACAGATGAAAAGATAATACTCTTGGGTCATGTTTATGATTTTGGATTTATTAAGCGACATATAAAACCTTTTCTGGTTTCTAATATGGATATTGAAAATGATGTTTTATTCCAAGGAGTTAAAAAGCCAGGGATGCAGAGTATTATAAAAGAAAACAGGGATCTTATTGTCAGTTTTAAGAAAAGCCACAAAGGATTAACAAAAATACGGCTGATTGATTACGGATGAAGCAACTGAAGCCAACAAGTGTTACCAGAAAACAAATATGCTGTATTTTCGGAAAATAGTAATGTAGCACTTTCGGAAAATAGTGA
>JAGLWB010000027.1 GCA_023133655.1 Bacteroidales bacterium | reverse complement strand
TCAAAAGCAATGCAGAACAAAGTGTTAAATACAAAAAATATTGAGGTTCTCTGGGATCATGTACCTGTTGAAGTGTTGGGGGATATGAGCGGAGTTAATGGCTTAAGGGTGAAAAATGTGAAAACAGAAGTGGAAAAAGACCTCGACATCCATGGTTTCTTTGTTGCAATAGGGCATAAACCCAATACCGAACTAATCGAAGGTATGCTGGAAATGAGGGAGAATGGATATATTGTCACTGCCCCCGATTCTACAAAAACCAGCGTTGAAGGTGTTTTTGCCTGCGGTGATGTTCAGGATCATGTTTTCAGACAGGCCGTAACAGCCGCCGGAACGGGATGTATGGCTGCTATCGAAGCAGAAAGGTTTTTGGCGTCGTAATCGCATGTTGCGTATCCTGCATTACATATTGCGTAATTAGATTTACGTGTTATGAAATTATTGAGATCCCAGATCAAGTCTGGGATGACGCGTCACAGTGGGAAAGTGGGGAGAGGGAGGAGGTTTTTGCTTTGCAAAAACCTCCTCCCTCTCCTAAATAAAAATATAAGCATCGTCATCCTGGACTTGATCCAGGATCTCCCTGAACTTCACACGAAGCCTCTTCAAAGCGAGGAGTAATATGCAATTAACACAACCCTTTTCGTAGTTACATGGTGATTTATAGAGCGTCCAGATAAATTCTGAACGCTCTTTTAATATGTGCTTGCTTTTAATATATAAAAGCAGTAATTTTATAGCTTGAATAATAATTCGTTAGCTATGAAAACAATAAAATATTTTTTACTGTTGTTAACTTCTGTTTTTTTGATACACTTGTCATTTGCTGAAGATGTACCAGGAAACAAAGCCAGAATAATTGCGAAAAATGTTTATTATGAGCGGGTAAACCTGAATCATGAGTTTGCCTATCATAATATTGAATTTTTTGAAGAGTACACGGTTTACCAGGAATCGCTTTCTGTTTTTCACGTGTTTAATTTACCGGATTTAAAAGGATATGTTCTGATTGCTGCTGATGACAGATCATACCCTATCCTTGCTTATAGTTTCAGCGGAAATTATAAACACATGGATCCGAATCAACCACCAGGATGCAAAATGTTCATTGATAGTTATATTGATCAGATTTTACATATTAAAAAGCAAGGGCTATCCGGGACAGCGGAGATTGAGGAAACCTGGAGAAAGTATAGTTCAAATGATGTTCGGGAAGGTAGCTTTGAGATAAATGATGTTCCTCCATTATTAACCACCAAATGGGGGCAAGGATCGTATTATAATGATTCTTGCCCGGAAGATCCCTGGGGCCCCAATGGTCATGTTGTAACCGGGTGTGGGGCAGTGGTCATGTGTCAGGTAATGAAATATTATAATTACCCAACACAGGGTAGCGGTTCAACAAGTTATACTTGTGGAACCTATGGAACATTATTTGCATATTTTGGGGCTACCACATATAACTGGTCCAATATGCCCGACTCACTCACTTCCTATTGTCCTGATATTGCTTTGATCATGTTTCATTGTGGTGTGTCAGTGTATATGGCTTATGGGCCAAGTTCTTCCTGGTGCTACACCACTGCAGTGGATCATGCTCTGGAATATTATTTCAATTATCCCGTTACAACTCACTGGAAATCGAATACTTCTGGAGCTTGGGAGTACTGGGTTAGAGAGGAGTTGGATAAAAACTGTCCATTGATATATGAGGGGCGTGGCTCTAATAACCCAGGCCATTTTTTTGTTTGTGACGGCTATCAGAATTTGTATGAATTTCACTTTAACTGGGGATGGGATGGAGACTATGATGGGTATTATACACTCACCAACCTTAACCCGGACACATATAATTTTACCTTGCATCAAAAAGCCATTTTTGATATGAATCCTGTTCCGGCAATTACATCCGATTTCAGCTGTAGTATAGGTACTGTTTGTGCCGGAGAGTCCGTATCTTTTTTGGACAATTCCATTGGGAGTATCAATTCATGGATGTGGCATTTCCCCGGAGGAACTCCATCCGTTTCAACATCACAAAATCCAACTGTCAGTTATCACATGCCTGGCACTTATGATGTGTCATTAAGGGTGTCAGATGGAATGTCGTCTGATTCAATAACAAAAACAGACTTCATAACTGTTAAAACCTTACCTTCAATAAACCTTGGAGCAGATACCACAATTTGTGACAACCATAGCATAATGCTAACTGCTATGGGCGTTTTTGCTTATTATGAGTGGTTTGACGGTACTTCAGGGCTTTTTGCATCTTCTGTTGTTGTTGACTCATCCGGCATTGGCATTGGAACGAAAATATGCTGGGTGGAAGTGACAAGTTTGAATCTCTGTAAAAACAGAGATACTATTAATGTGACTTTTGTTGATTGCTCCGGAATAGAAGATAACAAACAGAATCATGGAGTGACCATCTATCCGAATCCAAACAATGGCTTCTTGTATCTTTCCACTCAGTGTAATATAACGATTGAAAGCCTGATGCTGATTGATATATTCGGCAAGCAGATCATGAAGAGAAAAATGATAGATACAAACCCTGATACCTCTCCAACTCTATTAAACCTTTCTCAATTCCCGCCAGGTATTTATTTCCTGAAAATGCAAACAGATCATGAATTGATCGTAAAAAAGATTGTGATTCGCTAGAAGCTTGCAGCTTGAGGCTTGCAGCTTGCGGCTTGCAGCTTAAGGCTTGCAGCTTGCACCTTATCTTTTATCTTACTACTTTTGTCATGCAATGCAGACGAGAGAAAAACAGATCATAAAAACCTCCTGGATAGGGATTATCGGTAATTCATTGCTCTCAGTATTAAAGATTACCGTAGGCCTTATATCCGGAAGTATGGCAGTGGTTGGCGATGGTATTGATTCAGCCAGCGACATTGTTACATCCTGGATCACATTGTTTACAGCCCGCATCATTAGCCGCCCACCGGATAATAAATATCCCTATGGCTATGCAAAAGCAGATACCATAGCAACGATCGTTCTGGGGCTGATCATCTTCTTTGCAGGTATCCAGCTCGCCATTTCAACCATATCTCAGATTGTTCAGGGAGATATTCACGAAATGCCCTCTATGCTTGCTGTTTATGTTACCGGGATTTCTATTTTGGGCAAATATTTCTTGAGCATTATTCATTTCAGAATTGGGAAAAGGATCAAAAGCCCTATGCTGGTTGCCAATGGAAAAAACATGCAGAACGACATAGTCATCTCTGTTGGCGTGCTTGTAGGGCTCTTTTTTACCTTTATCCTGAAAATGCCGGTACTTGATAAGATAACAGCTTTATTGATCAGTGTCTGGATCATGCGCGTGGGCTATAAAATTTTTATTAAAACAAATGTTGAGTTGATGGATGGAGTTAAGGATCCTTCGATATATAAAAAGGTGTTTAAAGCCGTTTCCAGGGTTGATCATGCGCATAACCCACATAGGGTCCGAATCAGAAATGTTGGAAATCTGTATATTATAGCCATTGATATTGAGGTAGATGGCTCGAAAAGTGTCAGTGATTCACACGAAATAGCTAAAAAAGTAGAAAAGAGTATAAAGGAAGAAGTTGTTGATGTTTATGATGTTATCGTCCATGTTGAACCATACGGCAATGTCGAAAAAGAAACGTATGGCGTGTCGGATAACGATATCTGAAATCAATTTATATCTTTGTATCCCAAAAAACGCTGATGATAATTTTCTATAAATCTAACAAAAGCTATTTTGTAGTTCAAAATGAGGGGTATATCTCTGATGAAAGCCTGCGAAAACTTTCGTGGGTGTTAGGGGACGCTGTGAAGCTGGATGACCTGATAATTGAAGGATTCTTTATTGGGCCCCGTAAAGAAATGATTACCCCCTGGAGTACAAATGCTGTTGAGATCACTCAAAATATGGGTGTTCATGGGATCACCCGGATAGAAAAGTTTAAAAGCGTTGATTCCCCTGCCGAAATTTACGATCCAATGCTTCAGGTATTTTACAAGGATCTTTCTCAGGATATTTACACCATCGATAAGTTGCCTGACCCTATTATCCAGGTCCATAATATTGAATTGTTTAATAAAAATAATGGGTTAGCACTGAGTGAAAATGAAATAAAATATTTAGAAGATCTCAGCCATAAACTAAAAAGAAAATTAACCGATAGCGAGGTATTTGGCTTTTCGCAGGTTAATTCGGAGCATTGCAGGCATAAAATTTTTAATGGTACTTTTATCATTGATGGAGAAAAAATGCCCGATTCCCTTTTTGGGCTGATTAAGAAAACGTCGAAAGTAAATAAGAACCGGCTGGTTTCGGCATACAAAGACAATTGTGCATTTATCAGAGGGCCACGAATTGAACAGTTTGCTCCTTGCACTCAGGATAAACCTGATTATTTTTGTATCACAGATATCGACACTGTTATTTCCCTTAAGGCTGAAACACATAATTTTCCAACAACTGTTGAACCATTTAATGGCGCTGCCACTGGTAGCGGAGGTGAAATTCGCGACCGGATGGCAGGAGGGAAGGGAAGCATTCCAATGGCCGGAACTGCTGTCTATATGACATCTTATCCACGACTTGAAGCTACCAGAACATGGGAACAACAAAGTAAACCACGTAAATGGCTTTATCAAACCCCGGAAGAAATACTAATAAAAGCCTCTAACGGTGCCAGTGATTTTGGTAATAAATTTGGCCAGCCACTTATATGTGGCTCCCTTTTGACTTTTGAATACAATGGATCATCGAAGATGTTTGGCTATGATAAAGTGATTATGCTAGCTGGTGGAATTGGTTTTGGAAAGATGAAGGATAGCCATAAAGATGTTCCTGAAATTGGGGATAAAATTATTGTTATGGGGGGTGATAATTATCGGATTGGAATGGGTGGAGGAGCTGTTTCTTCTGTTGCAACCGGCGAATTCGATAATACGATCGAACTCAATGCCGTCCAACGATCTAATCCTGAGATGCAGAAAAGAGTTGCTAATGCTATTCGTGCCTTAACAGAAGCTACAACGAATCCCATTGTATCGATCCATGACCACGGTGCTGGCGGGCACCTGAATTGTCTCTCTGAACTGGTAGAAGAAACGGGAGGAGTGATTGAATTATCGAAGTTGCCGGTTGGCGATCCCACCTTATCGGCTAAAGAGATTATTGGAAATGAATCCCAGGAGCGAATGGGCCTGGTCCTTAAAAGTGATGATGTTGAACTGCTGCGGAAGATCGCTGAAAGAGAAAGAGCCCCAATGTATGTAGTAGGGGAGATAACAGGTGATATGAAATTTACAGTCGTTGGATCGGATGATCAGCAAAATCCGCTCGACCTCAACCTGGAGCATATGTTTGGGAGCCCACCTGCAACAATCCTGAATGACCGGGTTATCCGACATGTTCTGGGGAAATTGAAGTATGATAAAAATCACCTGCAAAAATACATTGAGGATGTGTTGCAAATTGAAGCAGTGGCTTGCAAAGACTGGCTTACAAATAAAGTTGACCGGTCAGTAACCGGAAAAGTAGCATTACAACAGACTGCTGGCCCTATCCAGCTTCCTGTAAATAACCTTGGCGTTGTGGCAATGGATTATCACGGTGTTAAAGGAATTGCAACCTCTATTGGCCATGCCCCTGTTACCGGCTTGATCAACCCTGAAAACGGATCTGTACTGTCGGTTGCGGAAGCACTCACCAACATTATCTGGACACCTTTACAGGATGGTTTAAGAGGAGTTTCTCTTAGCGCCAATTGGATGTGGCCTGCAAAGAATGAAGGTGAAGATGCCCGGCTGTACTCCGCTGTAAAGGCGATAAGTGAATTTGCCATTGGCCTGGGTATTAATATTCCCACAGGTAAAGATTCATTATCAATGACCCAGAAGTATCCTGATGGAAATACAGTTTATGCTCCCGGAACGGTAATTGTATCTGCAGTTGGAGAAGTGACTGATATCAGAAAGGTGGTTAAGCCGGTATTGCATGATGATAAGGAATCACATTTAATTTATATTAACCTCGCAGGGGGTGATTACCATCTCGGCGGTAGCTCCTTTGCCCAAATAACAGGAACACTGGCATCGGAAACACCTGAAGTTAAAGATACGGGTTACTTCGCCAGGACTTTTGATTTGATACAGCACCTGATAGCTGACGACCTCATTCTTGCCGGGCATGATATTTCAGCTGGCGGGATGATAACAGCATTGCTCGAAATGACATTTACGCGCAATGATATTGGCCTGGAAGTCAACCTTAGTGACATTCCTGAAAGAGATATTTTTAAATTGCTTTTTAGTGAGAATCCGGGTATTATCATTCAGGTTAAAGATTTAAGGAAAGTAACAAACTTGTTTGATGGTGGCAAAATCAACTATCATATCATCGGAAAACCAATTTCCGGGCATTTGCTGAACCTGACGCATAATCAAGATGAATTCTCATTTGATATCGCTTCTCTTAGAGATTTTTGGTTCAAAACCTCATATCTGTTTGACCGAAAGCAGTGCGGTGAACAACTTGCATTGAGCCGCTATAAAAATTATAAGGAACAACCTTTATGGTTCCGGTTCCCTAAAGTATTTACGGGAAAAGCAAGCCAATATGATATTGAGCTTAGCCGGCGAAAGAAAACCGGAGTGAAAGCTGCGATTATCAGGGAAAAGGGTGTTAATGGCGATAGAGAAATGGCCTGGTCATTACATCTTGCCGGTTTTGATGTGAAAGATGTGCACATGACAGACCTTATTTCAGGTAGGGAAACCCTGGAGGAGATCCATTTTATTGTTTTTGTTGGTGGTTTTTCAAACTCTGATGTACTTGGCTCAGCAAAAGGATGGTCGGGTGCATTTTTGTTCAATGAAAAAGCAAAAATTGCAGTTGATAATTTCTATAAAAGAAACGATACATTAACTCTTGGTATTTGCAATGGTTGCCAGCTAATGGTTGAATTAGGCCTGATTGGTAACGATCAGCAAAAAAGAACAATGATGTTGCATAATGACTCCGGTAAATTTGAGTCTTCATTTATTAATGTTGATATTCAGGAGAATAAATCAATAATGATGCATACCCTGGCTGGCTCGAGATTAGGTATCTGGGTTGCACATGGAGAAGGTAAATTTGATTTGCCTGAAGCTGAAAACAGGTACCATATCCCTGTTAAATATGCCTATCAGGAATATCCGGGTAATCCAAACGGTTCATCTTATGCAGCAGCAGCATTATGTTCATCTGATGGCCGCCACCTGGCCATGATGCCCCATCTTGAGAGAGCAATATTCCCCTGGCAATGGGCTTATTACCAGGGTGGTAGAAGTAAAGATGAAGTTACGCCCTGGATAGAAGCTTTTGTAAACGCCAGGGAATGGATTATAACAAAAAAATAAATTATGAGTTTACATTTAAATGCTGAACAAGGACAAGTAGCTCCCAGCGTATTATTACCTGGCGATCCTTTGAGAGCGAAATTTATTGCAGAAAAGCACCTCGAAAATGTGATCTGTTACAATGAAGTACGTAATATGCTGGGGTACACAGGAACATACAAAGGTAAGCTGGTATCTGTTCAGGGTACTGGCATGGGAATCCCTTCCTGTGCAATATATATTTATGAATTGATAAATGATTATCATACAAAAACTATGATCAGAGTGGGTTCGTGTGGAGCCATACAGAAGAACATCGGATTAAAAGATATCATATTGGCTATGTCGGCCTCTACCGACTCAAACTTCAATAAACAGAAGTTCAATAACTTTGATTTTGCATCCACTGCCGGATTCAACTTATTAAAAGATGCATATGAATATGCCCGGTTAAAAAACATAAAGGTTGATATAGGCAATGTGCTGTCATCAGATCTGTTTTACTACGAAAATGAAGTTGAAGATCCATATAAATTATGGCGCAATTATGGAGTTCTTGCTGTAGAAATGGAAACAGCCGCATTATATACCTTAGCTGCCAGGTACAACGTGGAAGCCTTATCAATATTAACAGTTAGTGATAATATAACTACTGCTGAGCATGCCTCTACCGAAGAACGGGAACAATCGTTTAAAGAGATGATTGAAATAGCCCTTGAGGTTATATAAACCTGGTGTCACTATTATTTTTTAATATTGTAAAATATATAGGATAATATTATGGAAATTACCAGAGTTTTTGACCTCTTACCACAGTACAAGAAAAAATTTATTCCCAAAGATGATGTTCTGGCTGGCAAAGAAAATGGGAGTTGGGTTAAATACAGTATTGATCAGTATATTGAGATTGCTGATAATGTAAGTTATGGGCTGTTGGCACTTGGTGTACAAAAAGGTGATAAAATTGCAACCATCAGCAATAACAGGCCTGAATGGAATTTTATCGATATGGGAGCGCTGCAGATCGGAGCAGTGCATGTGCCAATTTATCCAACCATCAGCGAGGGTGATTATAAATTTATCCTTAATCATGCAGAGGTAAAATATGTTTTCGTTTCAGGAAAGGAATTATTCCGTAAAATTGAGCCTATTCTTCCGGATGTCCCATCTGTGAAAGGAATTTATTCATTTACTCCGATGGAAAATATCAGCCCATTGAGCGAACTGCTCGAATTGGGTAAAAACAACCCTGTTTCTGATAAACTTACTGCGATCAAAGCTTCAATTCAACCTGACGAAAATGCTACGCTGATATATACCTCCGGAACAACAGGTAATCCCAAAGGAGTTATGTTATCTCATACTAATATGGTGAGTAATTTTGTAGCTGTAGCACCCATCTTCCCACTTGATGATACATGCAGGGCCCTTAGTTATTTGCCATTATGCCATGTTTTCGAACGCATAGATATATATACTTACCATTATTTGGGCCTTTCTATTTATTATGCTGAAAATATAGGAACGATTGCTGAAAATATAAGGGAACTTAAACCTGAAATCTTTTGTACCGTACCAAGGTTACTTGAGAAGGTGTATGATAAGATCATTGCAAAAGGAATAAAGTTAAAAGGCATAAAAAGGTCACTTTTTTTCTGGGCAGTTAACCTGGGATTGAAATATGAACTGGATGGAGCTAATGGCTGGTGGTACGAAAGGAAACTTTGTTTAGCTAACAAATTGATTTTTTCAAAGTGGAGAGAAGCTTTGGGGGGAAATTTGAGAGTTATTGTTTGTGGAGGTGCTGCGCTGCAATCAAGGCTGGCTAGAATTTACACCGCAGCTAATATCCCGGTTTTAGAGGGGTATGGACTTACAGAAACCTCGCCTATTATTTCTGTCAATAAACTCGATAAAGGGTATCGAAAGTTTGGTACGGTGGGCCCTGCCCTTAACGGCGTCCGTGTGAAGATTGCAGACGATGGTGAAATTCTCTGTATGGGCCCTAATGTTATGAAAGGTTATTTTAAAGATCAACAATTAACTCAAGAGTCCATTGATCAGGATGGGTGGTTTCATACGGGTGACATTGGGATACTTGATGAAGGAAAGTTTGTAAAAATTACCGGACGCAAAAAGGAAATATTTAAAACTTCCTTCGGGAAATATATCAGCCCACAACCAATTGAAAATAAATTTCAAGAATCCTCATTCATAGATAGCCTTATAGTTCTTGGTGAAAATCAAAAATATGCTGCCGCACTGATAGTCCCTGCATTCGATAACTTAAAGAGTTGGTGTTCCATTAAAGGAATAAAATATACTTCAAATAGTGAAATGATCTCTAACCCAACGGTCAAAAAGCGCTTTCAGGAAGAGGTGAATAAATACAATAAATTTTTTGGCGATACTGAGAAGATTAAGAAATTTGATCTGCTGGATCATGAATGGTCTATCGAATCAGGTGAACTCACAGCAAATTTAAAAGTTAAAAGAAGGCTTATCTGCGAAAAATACAATGAAAAAATTGGAAATATTTTTGATATTCCGGAAATCCCTTGTTGATCATAATATTAACTAAAATATTTTTACGATGAATGTCACACGTATCTTCGACTTGTTAGATCAGTACAATGAGCTTTATTTATCAAAAGAGGATGCTCTTGTACATAAAGTTAATGACCAATGGGTTAATGTCTCCACTGCAGAGTACATCGACAGTGCCTATTCAGTTAGCTCAGCATTAAGATCACTCGGAATTAAGAAGGGCGATAAAGTAGCTACTGTGATGAAAAACAGCCCGGAATGGAATTATATGGACATGGGATTAATGATGATTGGCGCTATCCATGTGCCTGCGTACTCAACAATTTCTGAAACAACCTTCAAGTATATCTTCAATGAAGCAGAAATTAAAATCGTCATTACCTCAACCCATGAAATGTATGAACAGATCATGCCCATCATAAAAGAGATTCCTTCCGTTAAAGAAGTGTACTGTGTGGAGGATGTTGAAGGAGTTAAGAATTTTAAGGAACTGCTTGACTTAGGAAAGAATGGGAATAAGAATGAGATTGATAAGATCAAAGCCACTATTAAGGAAGATGACGTGGCAACCATTATTTATACTTCTGGTACCACCGGTACACCGAAAGGAGTGATGCTTTCTCATAAAAATATAATCAGTAATCTTAAGGAGGTTGCGAATGTCCTTAAGGAAAATATGGTGGAAACAGCATTGAGCTTTTTACCGGTCTGCCATGTTTATGAGCGTATTATAAATTATACCTACCAGGATTTTGGCATGACAATATTTTATGCGGAAAGTATTGAAAAGGTTGGCGATAATATGCGGGAAGTTCATCCCGGGATGTTTTGCGCTGTTCCTCGTGTTATTGAGAAGTCGTTCGATAAAATTATGGCCAAAGGAAGAGATTTGAAAGGCATAAAGAAAATGATGTTCTTTTGGGCATTGAACATTGGATATCGCTATGTGCCGAATAAAAATATGGGATGGTGGTACCGTACAAAACATAAAATTGTTGATAAACTTGTTTTTTCGAAATGGCGGGAAGCAATGGGTGGCCGTTTGCAGGTTATTGTATCAGGTGGTGCCACCTTACAACCCAGACTATCGCATGTATTCTGGGCTGCAGGTATCAAAATAATGGAAGGATATGGACTGACTGAAACATCACCGGTAATTGCAGTGGCAACATTTAAGCCGGATGGAGTGAAAATTGGAACAGTAGGCCCTGTAATGATGGGGCAGGTAAAATTTGCCCAAGACGGAGAGATTCTGTTTAAAGGACCCAACGTTATGTTAGGGTATTTTAAAAAACCGGAAGAAACCAAAAAAGTGATCGATCCGGATGGTTGGTTCCATACCGGAGATATTGGTGTTCTTGAAGATGAGAAATATTTAAAAATTACCGACCGTAAAAAGGAAATCTTTAAAACTTCCGGGGGAAAGTATATTGCGCCACAGGTATTGGAAAGTAAATTCAAAGAATCATCTTTCATTGAAAATATTATGGTGGTTGGTGAAAATAAGAACTTTCCGGCAGCCATTATTATTCCTAATTTTGATCACCTGAAATCATGGTGCAGGGTTAAGGGGTTGACATACGTAAGTGCCCGGGAAGCCATACAAACAGAGAGAATCGTGAACCGTATTCAACGTGAAGTTGATGAAATGAATGCGAGCCTGGATAAAACCGAACAGATCAAGAAAATTGTTTTGCTTGATAAACCCTGGTCGGTTGAAGATGGAGATCTATCTCAAACTCTTAAGCTGAAAAGAAAACATCTGCTTGTAAAGCTTGAGGATATTATTGAAGGAATCTATATTTGATATGTTCCAGTCAACAATTTTTACTCCTTAGGGTTACTTAGTGATATCCTTTGTGTATCCTTAGTGGTAAAAAAGAAACTTATTTTAACCCTTGATTCATATTATTTAACCTGAAATAGACTCTCTTGATGACATTTGATCAAATACTAACTGATCTTAAAAATAAAATATATTACCCTGTCTATCTGTTATTTGGAGAGGAACCTTATTATATTGATGAAATATCTGATTATATTGAGGCAAATGTTCTATCTGAAACAGAAAAAGAATTCAATCAAACAATTATCTATGGAAAGGAAACGGATGTTCCAACAATAATCAGTTACGCCAAAAGATTCCCTATGATGGCTAATTATCAGGTAGTTATCGTTAAGGAAGCCCAGGAGGTCAGGGAGATTGAAAAACTTCTTCCCTATGTTGAAAGTCCTTTAAAATCTACTCTTTTGGTGATTTGCCATAAGTATAAAAAGATTGACAAAAGAAGGGCAATTGTAAAGAGAAATGAAAAAAATGGTGTCGTATTTGAATCACTAAAATTATACGAAAATAAAATCCCTGACTGGATCAGGAATTATTTAAAGACCAGAGATTATTCGATTACACCAAAAGCAAGTGTGTTGTTATCTGAGTATCTCGGTACAGATCTTACACGCATCGTGAACGAGATTGGTAAATTAATTATCAACATCCCCGCTGATACAGAGATTAACGATGATCATATTGAGGAAAATATTGGAATAAGTAAAGAGTTCAATATTTTTGAACTTCAAAAGGCACTGGGGACAAAGAATATGTATAAAGCGAATCAAATTGCTTTTTACTTTGCATCCAATGAAAAAGATAACCCCTTGGTCAGGACCATATCAGTTTTGGGTAATTTTTTTGTGAAAGTAATGGTGTATCATAGTCTGAAAGACAAGTCACGTAACAGTGTTGCCTCTGCTTTGTCAATTCATCCGTTTTTCGTGAGTGATTATCAGCAAGCAGCTAAACACTATTCGCCTCAAAGATTATCAAAAATAATATCATTTTTACGGGAATACGACCTGAAAAGCAAAGGGGTTGGGAATGTCACTACTACCCATGGAGAGCTTCTAAAAGAGCTGATTTTTAAAATATTGCATTAAGCATAACTAATCAGTGCCTTGAGTTTAGAGTGCCTAAAGTGCCTAAAGTTTTAGCTTGCCAAATTTTTACAAAAATGACAAATAACTCATTTGTTTAACATCTGTTTTCAAACGAAAACATTATCCAATTTAATGAACTTTAGGCACTTTTTACTTTAGGCACTCCAAGTACTCCAGGCAATTTAGTCACTTTTTATACCGAGCAAAGTCGAAGTATAGTTCACTTTAAGGCACTAAAAAACATCTAATTCAACAAATTACTCGCATATCCACATTATATGTATTATATTTGTATACAAAAGAAATACCTTGGATTCAAATTCTCTCCTCATTATGCTATAAATAATTTAAAAAGATTATATTAACTTCTTATGTTATGAAAAATAAGTTCTTTCTAACAGCTTTGATAATATTATCTTTTTCATTTTCTTGTCGGCTATATTCCCAAATTAACGAGGTTCTTCAAACATCAGAAAATGTTCTTGAATTTGAAAATTATGTTTTTGTAAAGGGAAAATTGTATCATAATAACCCAATAGAAATAACAGGGAACGACGAATGGATTGGTAACAGAATATTAAATAGTGATGTTATAATTAAAGGTGGAGGGACATTAACCATTTATGATAATGTTGCCTTTCCTGAAAATGCAAGATTAATTGTTGAACAGGGAGGGAAATTAATACTTCATGGAGGTACTCTTACCAGTGCCTGCAGTGGTTTGTGGAAGGGAGTAGAAGTTTGGGGCAATCCCTATGTACCTCAAAATGAAAACGACCAGGGGACGGTAATAATTGCTGATGGAGTTATTGAAAATGCAGAGACCGGCATACTTGTTGCAAATTCTCAGGTGCACTACACCGAGGGCGGAATTGTGGTCGCAATAGGAGCGACATTCAGAAACAACAGGAAAGGTATTTCTTTTAAACCATATGAATTCAGTAACTATAGCCGTTTTCTTTATTGTAAATTCATCACCGACTCAGGACTGAAATCCGGAGTGACACCAGAATACTTTATAGGGCTCTTCGATGTAAATAATATTAAAATCGAGAATTGTACATTCGAGAATGTCTGTGAATTGCCTGACCAGTATAATATTGATGATAGAGGGTATGGTATTTTAAGCTCTAATTCCGGGTTTACAATGAATTACGACACTATGAGATTTCTCACTTACGGTGTTAAAGCTTTTGCATTCGATCCTGTTTATACAGCCACCATCAAACAATCCGTGTTTGAAAACAATAAAAGAAGCGTATATCTTGGCCAGGTTGATTATGTCACCATACAGGAAAATATTTTTAAGATCCTGCCGCTTGATCAGGAGGAACTGCTTTTTTGCGGATTGTATCTTGACGAATGCGATGGGTTTTCAGTGGAGGATAATGAGTTTATCAAGGCTGGAGGATATGGGACAAGCATTGGCCTGATCGTGAACAACTCAGGGGTATACCCCAATGAAATATACAGAAATGTTTTTTATAACCTGCGTTATGGTATCGTTGCCCAGAATTGTAACCGCAATCCTTTTACTCACGATGGCCTGCAGCTGCTATGCAACGATTTCAGCTATTGCGGTTATGATATCTCGGTATCTACCGAAGAACAGGGGGCACCTGAAGAAGGAATAGCACATTACCAGGGCTCTGGTGAGCCTTTTGCCACTGCAACAGCTAATAACCTTTTCAGTTATTCAGGCTCCGAAATTATACCTTCTGATATAAATAATGAATGTAAAAATATTATTTATTACTATCCGCTTAATGCTGAAATCTTAAACGTTGAACCTCTATATTATACAACAAATACTGTTTTAAAACAAGTTGGTTCATATTCCGATCAATGGGTATATTCAGATGGTTGCCCTCCAAATAATAATCCCGGCGGAGGAGGAGGATCGGGAACAGATGGTTTATGGGAACAGATGGCTATATATGATCAAAAGGCAGATTCGACTGAGAATTTATTACAACAACTAATAGATGGCGGTGATACAGAGGAACTGAAACTGGATGTGGATATGAGCACACCACCTGAGAGTATGGAAATATACAATGAACTGATAAATAACTCTCCTTATCTTTCCAATACCGTTGTGGAGTCATCTATTTATAAAGAAACGGTTTTGCCAAATGCCATGCTTCGCGATATCATGGTGGCTAACCCGCAGTCAGCTAAAAGTGATGAATTAATTGACAAGATAGACGACCGTTGGGATCCAATGCCCGGTTATATGAAAGATGAAATATTGGAAGGCCTTGGAATAGTGGCAGCCAAGGAATTGCTTGAAGCTGAACTATCGAGGTACAAACGGATACGTAATCAGGCTTTCAATTCACTGGTACGTTATTTCCTTAACGACACAATCCTGCCGCCTCAATCAGTCAGCGACAGCCTGATGGATTTGTTTAACAGTGAAACTACTGTTCATGCAAAGTACCGGCTGGCATTTAAATATTTGGACCTTGGACAATACCAGCAGGGTGATGATATTCTGGACTTAATACCCGTTTTGTTCGAATTAAATGATACAGAATTTGCCGAATATCAAACAATGTATGATTATTTTGATTTCGTAACAGAGATAATGCAGGATAGCGTTAATTTATTGAATCCCGATAGTCTGCAATTGCTTTCATTGTCAGCGCTTTATTCGGAAGGCTCAGGAGATGCAGCACGGTATGCAAGAAATATTTTACTTGCCTTGAATGAAATACAATATGAGGAGCCAATTACACTGCCTTATCCTTACAAGGTTTGCATACAGGATGAATTTGACTTCTTTGCAGATGTTTCTGAAGAAAAAACCCATCAAATTAGTGTTTATCCCAACCCTTCATCCAGCTACCTGATCATCGAATATGAACTGGAAAAAAAACCTGAAAATGTCATGATTATAATTTCAGATGGCAGTGGAAAAAGTGTAAAAATAATTGCTCTGAACAAAAGGATAGATCAACAGCTTGTGGATACCAAGGATTTGAAGCAGGGAATATATATTGCTACACTATTTATTAATGGGATTAATGCTGAAAGTGTAAAATTTGCAGTGGTCCACTGAAATATATAAATAAAATTGCATGCTTAATATGAAACAAATATTGCTTATTGTAACTATTATCTTAATTGTAATTTTATCCCAGGCAGAATTCTGCTTTTCACAACGATGGGAAATTATTCATGGAGTTCCAACTCGAAAAGATGTTCTTTATGATATTGTGGAGCAATATGATTTGGGGTATTCTATTGGAGCGAAAATTGACACTGTAATACTCTGGAATATTAAAACGGATATTAATGGTAATAGTTTATGGGATAAAACAATTCAGCATAACAGTGCTATTTCTTTCATAACTTCAATGACAAGAAATTCATCCGGTGAAATAGTAATTGCAGGATCAATATATTTATCTGAATTAGGGGGTTGGCCTTCAATTATAAAAATTGATTCTTGCGGAGAAAAGGTTTGGTGCAGGTATTTTTATACTGATCAGTTTATTCATGGTGTGTTTCTGGATATAATGATTCTAAATAATGGTGATATTCTTGCATTGGCCAGGTTTGAAAGTTATGAGCAGAATGAGCAGGTATTTCTTATATGTTTTGATGAGAATGGGAATATGTTGTGGGAACAATCCTACGCAACAAAATATGATTATCCTGAAATTGCCTTTGCAATAGGATGGGATCTCTATCAATTTCAGGATCATTTTTTGATCTCAGGGTATTGTTATTGGCCATATCCCGGTACTCCAAATGTTGTATGGATGCGGCCACTGTTTATTTATATTGATAGTGACTTTAATGAGCAATGGATTTTACCTTATGGTGTATCGGATTCAATTGTTGGAAAAGTACTTGGCACAATTCAATTATCGGATTCCGAATTTATGGGATATGGAAAATGCTATCCTGATGAAAAATCCGGTATATTAACCAATGCATTGCTAGCACGATTTAATTCTTTGGGCCAAGAAACCGAATATGTTATTATCCCAAGTGATGAGATCAATCCACCAACAAATTTTAATCTTATCCATAATGCAGTACCCATTAATGATACTCTTTTCATGGCTAGTGCAAATTTTGGCCCTGCTTACCAGGAAAATCCCAATGGTGAATACATTTTTGATCTCAATGGAAATATTTACCAATACCAATCCCGTCCGAATACCTGGGGAACTAGTAAAGTAATCAAAACCTCTGATAATAAATTTGTTTTCGGCACAAGCATCTTTGAAGATGAAAAACTGTTAAAATCTGATATTTTACTTTATAAACTGAATGCCTATCTTGAGCAGGACACTCTTTACACCGGTAATTACACGTACGACAGCCTTTGTCCACACCAGATCCAATCCGGAGTAATAGATATTTCAGATTGTGGAATAGTGGTGAATATCGATGAGATACCATCACCCAAAGCATATTATGCCTCGCTTAAAACAATCCCTGTAAAAGCCTTCCCCAATCCCGCACGGGAACAGATCACCCTACAATATGAGAACACCGGGTATCACACAAATATCAGGTTACAGTGCTTCGATATATTAGGCCGCAAAGTGCATGTAGAAAAGATCTATCCATACCAGGGTGCAAGTAATGTGGATGTAAGCAAGTGGAATGTTGGAATGTATGTAGCCATAGTAACCAGTGAGGGAAAAGTAGTTGGGAAATGTAAGTTTATCGTGAAATAGCTCCTGTTTTCAGCATTGGGACACCCAAAATTGCAAAAACAAAATCCATAAATTGCTATTATACTGTTTATTAAGAGGGTTTAATGATCTTTCTTTCAAGGAGTGCGGAAAGAAGCAAAGGGGTTGGAAATGTCACT
>JAGLWB010000269.1 GCA_023133655.1 Bacteroidales bacterium | reverse complement strand
TGCAAATTAAATCCCGTTTTTTCTGTCTCCTGTCTCCTGTCTCCCGTCTTCCTGTCTCCCGTCTTCCTGTCTCCCGTCTTCCTGTCTCCCGTCTTCCTGTCTCCCGTCTTCCTGTCTCCCGTCTCCTGTCTCCTGTCTCCCGATTCCTGTTTCCCTATCTTCCCGCCTACTGCCTATCCGCCTGAGGCGGACGTCGCTTCGCTCCGCTGCCGACTTTGTTCTGTCACACTTTTCAACCCGGATGCGAAAATCGGAAAGAATGTTCATATAATTGGTAAATGCCTCGTAAGGTGAAGGGTAAGGGTTAAAATATTTATGTACGTCACCATCAGAAAACCACTTCGTACACATGTAATAAAAATGATCACTGGTCTGAAGGTATCTCCAGTCCCTAAGCAAATCATCATCCTTACATGCTTTCATCTGTTTTTCAAGAATATATATATTTTCGAAAGCTTCATCCTGTAATTCATTTCCCAGCCATGCCGTCAGGTCACGTTCCTCATCAGCCCAGGAAATAGGGTTAGGAACATGTATAGCAGAAACAGGCTGTAACTTATGAGCGAGATCCGAAGGTGTATGAAACTTATAATCGGTCTTTGATAAAATCTCATGAGGCAAGGCCCTCATAAAATCAAAAATACCCGTTTCTTTCCATTGATGTTCGCCGAAAGTTTCATAATCAAGAAAAAGATTTACCACCTCTTCTTCAGGGTCAAACGCATTAATCCATCGAGCAAATTTCTGTGCTGTCAGGGGCCATTCATTCCATTCCTGTAATGAAAACCGGAAGGCAATATCATCGCTGAGCCGAAAGTTCTTTAACAATAATTTCAGCTTTGGTTTGCGGGCATTACAATACATATAATTAGGGCTTTTCCACCCTAAAACATGTTTTGCCCCTTCGGTAAGCATCAACTCATAACCCATATCAGCGACCATTTCTCCAATTTCATCTGAATAAATAAGCTCAGTATTCCTGAAAGTAGTGGGGCGGACTCCAAAAAGTTCTTTGATCATATCACTATGCTTCTTCACCTGGTCTCTGAATTCCCGCTTACTTCTCAATGAAGAAAGACTATGGGCATATGTTTCAGCGAGGAACTCAACATTACCTGTTTCCGCTAGTTTTTTAAAACTGTTAATCACCTCAGGGGCATACTGTTCAAATTGTTCAAGAGCCAGGCCGGAAATGGAATAGCTCACCTTAAACGCTGATCCCAGCTCATCGATAAGGCCTAACATTAGCTGATTCGCCGGGAGATACGATTTCTCAGCAATACGGCGAACAATAGAACTATTGAGGAAATCGTCGTAATAATTTTGATTTTTCCCAATATCAAAAAACCGGTAGGTTTTAAGCCTGAACGGTTGATGTACCTGAAAATAAAAACAAACAGAACGCATGTGTTTTGGTTAAACTATTAATATTATTATTAAAATTATTCAGCTGCAAGTTGAGCCCCGCTTGCGCGGGATAAACTCCGCGAAATCCCGACTTGTCGGGACTATAAGCAACGTACTACAATAAATAAACAAACATTCATAAATATCACCGAATATCAAACCCTATCGTGCGAAGCTATGGACTGGCGGGCTTTATGAAGCAGTGTTTTTCTATTTACAATAAATGTTTTTATGCGATAATTTTAATGTTATCACTATCTGCACGCTTGCCTATGAGCCTTTATTGTGCGTTCGTGCTTTAGTGTTCATTTTTCTTTACAACTCTTCTTATTTTAGCAAATATCATATTGGCAAGTGATATTCTATAACTAAATTCATTCAGAGAAATTTTTCCAATTTTAACTATTTCGCTTTCTGTCAGATTTAATGTTGCCTTAATAAATTCATAATTTTCAGGAATATTAGTTTTACTATCATCATTATAGATTTTCAACGCTTCTTCTCTTGACATCTCATTATTTCGAATCATATTACTTAACTGTGGCAATCGTCTTGAATAACCAAAACGTTTTTCTCTAATATAATTCGTAAAGGGTTCTGCAAGGCAGTCAAAATGTCTTGTGCATTCAGAATGAGTTGAATCAAGCCAATTCATTTCACGTTTGATAATCTCCCCGATTTCCTTATCGGAAGGGAGGTCTTCATAATATAGAATATTTACCTTTTTACCAAAACGTCCTAGTTTTGTAAATAAATAGCTGGAAATAAAATTAAGTTTCGGATAAATAAGAAAACGGTTTATTTTTTCTTTAGTAATACTTTTATTTTTACTAAGTATAGCTTTCAATCTGGATTGGTCATATAAGTTTTCAGATGTAAATGAATTACTTTCAGAGGGGGAATGTCCAAGTATAATTAAAGGAATTTTCCATGCTTCAGAGATTTTCAACATGCTCCTTTCGATTCCAATTCCGCAAATTCCACAAATTTCACCTGAATATATTAAAGTAGTACGATAAAGCTCATTAATAAGTTTTAAGTCATGTTTTACCCAAACATGGTCTACCCCACAAGTTTTAACAGAACTTTCGATGTTTGTTTTTGCAAGATCACTCATAAAGCCATTATCAAAAGTATATGTTAACACATTTAGTTTATACCTTTTAACAGCCAGGTATAATACATAAGTACTATCCTTACCTCCACTTATTGGAACAAGAGCATCGTATATCCTTCTTTTTCTCTTTGCTTTTTTTAACAATCTTAATAATTCATTGTTTTCGTATGGTGAAAATGGAATATAATCCGAACAATAATTACATACGCCATTTGTTCCAATTTTAACTCCTGTGATGTTATCATTTAAAATGCAATTACTGCATGTTTTTAATTTTGCTAACATAATTATATATCCTCTTGTTTGCTTTGGTTTAAGTTATGAGCATGACGCACAACTACTTTATACCAGCAACATCTTCATAAACTGCTTTCACTTTTAATGCAGCATTTTCCCATTTAAGGCTATCGACTTCCGTCTTCCCATATTTTTTAAACATCCGGGAGAGCGCATCATAATGTAATATTCCATAAATAGCATCGGCCATGGCATCTACATCCCAGAAATCAACCTTAATAGCATGTTTTAATATCTCTGCAACACCTGATTGCTTAGAGATGACCACTGGTACATTTGATCTCATTGCTTCAAGCGGAACAAGGCCAAATGGCTCAGAAACCGAAGGCATTACAAAAACATCGCTCATAGCAAACATCCTGTCAACATCAACTCCTCTAAGGAACCCTGCAAAATGAAATCGTGAAGACATTTTCAACTGAGCCACCCTCCTGATGAGTTTATTCATCATATCGCCCGATCCAGCCATCACAAAGCGTACATTATCATCATGTTCAAGTATCTTCCGTGCTGCTTCAACAAAATACTCAGGGCCTTTCTGAAAAGTAAGGCGGCCTAAAAAAGTAACGATTTTTTCCGGTACCCCTCTGGATGCATCAATGGGCTCTCTCTTTTCAACAGGTTCAACCGCATTATGGACCGTAACGACTTTTTCCGGGTCAATCCCATATCTTTCAATTACGATTTTCTTTGTGAGGTTACTAACTGCCATTACCCTGTCGGCAGCTTCCATACCCTTGCGCTCAATATCATAAACGCTTTGATTTATATTTTCACCCGAACGATCAAACTCGGTAGCATGAATGTGAACAACCAAAGGCTTTCCGGTAACAGATTTTGCAGCCATTCCGGCCGGGTAGGTGAGCCAGTCGTGTGCATGAATAACATCAAAATCGTTCGTAGCCGCTATGGCAGAACATACCAGGGCATACCGGGAAACCTCATCCATAAGATCCTTCCCATACTTACCGGAGAACTCAAACTTCCTGGACAAAACTGATTTTTCATCAACTTGCTTTTTCAGCTCATCCTGTGCAACCATATCCCTGAACTCTTCCGGGCCAACATAAGGGATCAAATTAGATCCAACCGCCATGAAGGTAATCCGTTCCCAATACGACTTGTACTCCGGATCTTTAACATCGACCAGTACATCACTTGCATTGATCAGTTTAACGGCTTCCTGGCTTTCATCACCATAAGCTTTGGGAACCACGAACAGAATATCTGTTTCATGCTTCATCAAACCTTTGGTAAGTCCAAAACAAGCCGTTCCTAAACCACCCGTGATGTGGGGCGGAAATTCCCAGCCGAACATGAGTACTTTCATTGTATTTATAACTTTTCAATCATTTTCTCCATTCTCAACAACTCCGCCACACTCCATGCCTGCGAAATAGCTCCGCCAGCCTTATGGGGTGGATCACCATCATAAACCTCCGACACGGTACCTATTCCGTGCTCCAGCATAACATCCTCAAATCCATAGAACAGTTTCTTTGCAAGATGAATACCATTCTTGCCATTAACCTTAAGGTAGCCTTCAATAAAATGTCCAACTAACCATGGCCATGCTGTACCATTATGGTAAGCAGTATCACGTGTAGCCTGATCGCCAAAATAGATGCCTTTATAGTTCGTGTTTTTGGGTGAGAGTGTTCTTAACCCTCTGGAAGTTAAGAGTTCCTGTTCTATTACATCAAGTATGCTTTTACGCATATCTAAATCCAACATAGTATATGGAAGAGATGTGGCAAAAACCATATTGGGCCTAACATCCATGCTTTTATTCTCTCCATCAACATAATCAGCCAGGTAACCTTTATCATCCATCCAGAATGCTTCAACGAAGGCAAGTGGGATCATTCCGGCCAACGATGCCCATTCTTCAATAAAAACATGATCATCAGCTTCCTTTGCCAGCTCAAGGCTGTACATCACAGCATTGTACCAGAGTGCATTGATTTCGACAGCCATCCCCGTTCGTGGAGTGACAGGGATACCATCAACAATGGCATCCATCCATGTCAACGCTTTCCCCGGTTCGCCGGCATAGATCAACCCATTTTCCAGCATCCTGATATTATACAACGTGCCATCCCTGAAACCCCTGAGAATGGTTTTCATTTTTTCTCCATATGCATTCCACAATTGCTTTTTCTGGCCGGTATAGCTTCCGTATTGCTGCACAGCCCAGAAAAACCACAACGGAGCATCCACCGAGTTGAATGCCATATCCTGGCCATTTCCCATATTGGGAAACAGGGGCCCTTTCATATCGCTGACCATCGTATCGAGAACAGCTTTGCATGTTTTAGGGTCATCCCGGGAAAGAGTCAGGCCGGGTAACGAAATGAATGTATCGCGTCCCCATCTTCCAAACCAGGGGAACCCGGCAATAACTTCGGTTCTCTTACCTCTTTTCACGATAAACTGTTGCGCAGCATTTACAAGACAATTTCTGAAGCTATCCCGTGGAATTCTCCTGCTGATCTCATTGGTAAATAACCGTTTCAAAGAAGATACATTAATAGGGTCGACGCCTGCGGAAAAAACAATTTGCTCACCTTTTTTCAAAGGAAACTCGAAATATCCCGGTGTATACAAATCTTCTATACACTCATACCCTCTTCTTTTTTCTCTGTCATATTCAAAATTGTAATGCCAATCAGGCACATGGGTGTATTCCGTTTCTTTTGAGAGCTGCATATTAAGGTATGAATAACCCTTATACATCCTCACCTTGATACCATTCGCAATCCTGATATATTTTTTTTCCACAAAGTTATTCGCCTTGCTCAATTGATGAGTATTCCGGAAAGCCAAAAAAGGCCTTAACCTTAACACAACAGGCGAATGAGCATCAACCAGAGTATACCTGATCAGGATCCGGTCATCTTTTGACGACAAAAGCCGCTCTTTGGTTAAAACAACACCTCCAACCCTGTAGGTGAGTTTTGGAATCGGCTCCGATTCAAAATCTCTGATGTACTTATGGCCCTTTGGATGATAAGTCTCTCCCTGAAATTTATGAATAGAAAGATTAAACTCGGTTTCATGTTGAATAACGGTAGCATCGAGGAGAGAAAGCAACACGTGATTCTCACCATCAATGTCAGGTTGCGGAGCCACCAGTAAGCCATGATACTTACGGGTGTTACATCCGGGAACAGTTGTGCTGGCATAAGCACCGGCCCTGTTCGATCGTAACAGCTCTTTATCCAACGAATATTCAAGGTTAACCAACTGGCTTTTATCGAAATCTATATAGCTCATTTTTATAAATCAATCAATATTCAACACTAAACATACAAAAATATAAGAATTTGCAAAGCTAAAAATTTCAAGGCATTTGAAGCTCTTTTCATTCTTAAAATTAACATAAAATTAATATATAATCTATTTTTTTGATAGCTTTGTCTATTCCTGGATTCACCATAACAATTAAATATTTTGGATCATGAAAAAACTTATCTTATTGATTACCCTTGCATTGACACTTTGCTTTTGCTACACCATGCAAGCCCATGTAGAAAACAACAACCCTGATAGAAAAAAGTTCTATGACCTCGCTAAACAAATTAAAGGATCTTTATTTTATAATGATCACAGAGGTGAAATAAGCCTTCCTCAAAAAACGAACACTTTTCAGTGGGTTGAGAATGAATGGGTGGAAGAATTGTATACCGAAACAGCATATCTTGAAGATGGCAGGGTCACAGAATCAATTAATTTTGATCCGGCAACCGGAGATTCATCCGAAAAAATAACATATTTATATGGTGATTATGACAGACTGGCTGAAGTTACAACATTGAGGTATAATTCCGGTATCTGGCAAAATACGTTTAAATTATTGTATGCCTACGATGATAATGGCAACCCAACCGAAACCACCTCATCGCTTTGGCTGGGAGGAGAGTGGACTCAAATGTCGGGATCAAGGAATACTTATTCCTATAACCAGGACAATTGGGTTATTGAAAAAACAATTGAGAACTATTTTGGATCAACCTGGGAATATAACAGAAAAGAAATTTATACCCTGGATGTGAATGGATTTCCAACATCGACGCTGTCGCAGAAATGGGAGGAGGAAGGCTGGGTTGATGATTTCAGGTATACTTATATCGAATGGCACGATTATTCTCCCTATTCAGGTTCAGGTGATTATTTGTATTTTCTCAGGGAGCGCTGGACAGGCACCCTGTGGGTTCCTGAATTAAAGGAGACCAGTTCCTACGATGAAACAGGAGGATATACCAGAATACAGGAAACTTATTATATTGGGGCATGGCAAAACTATAAACGAATCTCCCTTTCCATGTATAGCTATTATCCTGTTGAAGAGATCATTGAATTGTGGGAAGATGAATTATGGAAGCAAGTTGAAGGAACAAAAAACCTGTTAACTTTTGAGGGAATTGACCTCACTGAAATGATCAGCCAAAACTGGTCGCTGGAGACCAACGAGTATATAAATGCTTCAAAAAGGACTTTTAGTGATTTTCTTCATGTTTTTAGCCTGGGTGAGAACCCGTCAACAAATATATTGATAACTGTTGCGCCGAACCCTGCTTCCAAATTTCTGAATATCGAATTCAATGAAATGATCGATACGCCTGTTAGTATCTGCCTCATGAGCATATCCGGCCTGGATGTTTTCTTCATAAAAAACATCAACATTGAAAATCCCGGAAAAATTTCAATTAACGTAAATCATTATCAGAAAGGATTATATATTCTCCACATCAAAACAGGTAAGGATTCATTCTCCAGGAAGGTGATACTTCAATAAATTTCAAACAATATTATTAACTAAATAGCGTATATCTAAAGATTCAGTATTTTTGCCTTTTTTTTATGAAACTTCAATTTGGTAAATATCAAATCTTTAAGGGGATATTTTTTCTACTCCTTATTTCTATGGTCGCTTTTTCGTGCCGGAAAGATGAAATCATTGATACTGATCCATCTATAAAATTGTCGTTCTCAACCGATACAGTGATCTTCGATACGGTTTTTACAACTCTTGGGTCTGCTACAAAAGGCTTCAAGATATACAATACAAACAATAACACTGTAAAAATCTCGTCTCTCAGACTGGCAGGAGGAAGTAACTCTTTTTACACGATAAATGTAGATGGTGTCGCGGCAACTTCATTAAAAGACATTGAGATCAATGGCAATGACAGCATTTATATTTTTGTCAGGGTCAGGATCGATCCAACAAACCAGAACAATCCGTTCATTGTAACAGACTCCATTCTATTCGAAACAAATGGGAATATGCAGGATGTTGACCTGGTTGCTTATGGACAGAATGCGCATTTTTATGCCAATACTGTTTATCAGGTAAATGGAATATGGACAAACGATTTGCCTCACGTTGTTTATGGGTATGTTATCATCGATTCGCTTTACAGTTTGACCATCACGCCAGGAACACAGGTTTATATGCACCGTAACTCTATTCTTGCCGTAGCCAGTGATGCCACCTTAAAGATTCAGGGCACGCTTACCGACCCTGTTATTTTTCAGGGCGACAGACTGGAAGAAGATTACAAGGATTTGCCCGGGCAGTGGGGCGCTATCTGGCTTTCAGCAGGAAGTTATGACAATGAAATTGATTATGCCATCATTAAAAACGGCATTATTGGCATTCGTGTAGATACACTGGGCAATTCCCCGAACCCCACACTCAGGCTAACCAATACCGAAATACTGAATATGACCGGTTATGGCCTGCTGGCACAGGGATCCTATGTTGATGCTGCAAACTGCGTATTTGCTAATTGTGGCGAAAGTGCAGTTGTATTATCTATTGGAGGCACTTACGATTTCAGGCATTGCACCATTGGTAACTTCTGGAATCACACAGTCAGGCAAACTGCATCATTGGTTCTTAATAATTACTATTTACTTATAAACGAGCTGGGGTTCATAACCGATACAATTGCCAGGGACCTTCACAAGGCATACTTTGGCAATTGCATTGTGTATGGGAACAACGAAAATGAGCTATTTCAGAGTCGAACCGTTCAGGCCGCATTTAATTACACGTTTGATCATTGTCTTTTAAAGACCGAAATCCTTACTGATCCCAATTATGTTGAATGTCTTTTCAATCAGGATCCACTTTTCACGGATTATAACAATAACGACTATTCGCTTGATAGCATCATTTCTCCTGCTGTAAATTATGGAGCTATGGATGTAATCAATTCTTCAATACTGGATATTACGTTTGATATTGAAGGCATCAGCCGGACAGCTGATGGAGAGCCCGATCTGGGAGCATATGAGTATCAGGAGAGGTAAATCCCAAAGCTACAAGCCTCAAGCTACACCGGCTACCGGCTACTGGCTACCATTTTTTAACTTACTTTCCTAAAATCTCAAACATCTTCTCCCCTATCTCAGCAGGCGATTCAACAACGTGAACACCGCACTCACGGAGAATTTCTTTTTTTGCCTGGGCTGTATCAGCTTTTCCTCCAATGATAGCACCCGCATGTCCCATGCGTCTTCCTTTGGGTGCTGTGGCTCCTGAAATAAAACCGACCATTGGTTTTGTGCCGTTTTTTTTATGCCAGTAAGCAGCATCAGCTTCCATATTACCGCCAATTTCTCCGATCATGATGATGCCTTCCGTTTCCGGATCAGCATTAAACATGATTACCGCATCACGTATAGATATTCCGATGATTGGATCGCCACCAATACCAAGGCAGGTTGATTGCCCAAGTCCAATCTTAGTTAACTGATCTACAGCCTCATAGGTCAATGTTCCTGATCGAGAAACAACGCCGATAGGCCCTTTTTTATGAATAAAACCTGGCATGATACCCACTTTTGCTTCATCGGGAGTGATCACCCCGGGGGAGTTTGGGCCCACCAGGCGGGCTTTTTTAGAACAGAGAAAATCCTGCACCATCACCATATCTTTAGTGGGTATGCCCTCGGTAATGCATACAATAACTTTGATTCCGGCATCAGCCGCCTCCATGATCGCATCGGCAGCAAAAGGAGGTGGAACAAAAATCACTGATACATCGGCACCGGTTTTTTTCACTGCATCGGCAACGGTATTAAAAACAGGCAGGCCAAGATGTGTCTTTCCTCCTTTTCCGGGTGTTACCCCACCGACAACATTCGTTCCATATTCAATCATTTGAGAACCATGAAAAGATCCTTCATTCCCGGTAAATCCCTGAACAACGATACGGGATTCTTTGTTTACTAAAATGCTCATACTAATTGATTTAAGGTTCAGGTTCCGCCAAATTCTTTTTTTTTGGGGTGCTCAAAGATACAGTCTTTTCGTCAAAAGTTAAAACATATGATGTTTTGTTCTTAATCAATCAACAAACCACTTGTAAGACTCAGAAACAGATTCCGGCTTGTGCTCCTCAATGCACCTCATCCCCCGGCCCCTTCTATTCAATTCACCTCAACCCCTGCCCCTTCTCCAAGCAATGCACCTCATCCCCCGGCCCCTTCTCCTCAAGGAGAAGGGGAGAGCACCGTGCCATGTAAATAACTGGTAAGCTCTGTTCTCTCCGCCAACTGGCGGAGGAGTTAGAGGGGGTGCATTTAATTTATTATTGTATTTTCTATAAACATTTGATGCCTCTGGCATCTGATATTTTTTTGTAATTGTTTTTCTGGATTTACGAACAGAGGAACAAAGGATGTTTGATTTTTGAAGTGTTCTCAGATCAACAATCCTTTGTTCCTTTGTTCCTCTGTTCGATTTCTTAATTCATTAATCTTTTCTAAATTGAACTTCTTCTTTTATATAAATTTCAATAGCTCTTTACATAAAGTATAAATTTTTTCATGCTGTCTTTGTATATTTGCATAAAAAATTAATAACCAATGGCAACAAAAGCATCTGAAATAACCGGGCCAGATACAATCTGTGCCATTGCTTCCCCACCGGGATCAGGGGCAATAGCCATGATACGCGTTTCAGGCCCGCAATCTTTTAGCATCAGTGAAAAGATTTTTTCCCCATCAAAAAAGGGATTAAAGATTAGCCAGGCAAAAACCCATACCATCCATTTTGGTACAATTGGTGATGCCGGTAATTTATTGGATGAAGTACTGATGTATATTTACAAATCCCCGCATTCGTATACGGGCGAAGATGCTGTGGAGATCTCTTGCCATGGGTCGTTGTTTATCCAGCAAAAGATCATTGAGCTGCTCTTGAGGCATGGCTGCCGGCTGGCACGCCCGGGCGAATTTACATTAAGAGCTTACCTTAACGGTAAATTTGACCTATCGCAGGCAGAAGCAGTAGCAGACCTTATAGCAGCCAATTCACAAGCTGCACACGACCTGGCTTTGAACCAGATGAGAGGTGGTTTTTCTGTTAAGATCAAAGAATTGCGGGGTAAGCTGATCGATTTCACCTCTTTGTTGGAACTGGAGCTGGACTTCAGCGAAGAAGATGTTGAATTTGCAGACCGTAAACAATTATTTAAACTATTGTCTTCACTCAAAGAAGAGATAACACGGCTGATTGATTCGTTTTCTGTCGGTAATGTTTTAAAGACAGGTATCCCTGTGGCTATCATCGGCAAGCCAAATGTTGGAAAATCCACGCTATTGAATGCCATTCTGAACGAAGAACGGGCAATTGTATCTGAGATCCCCGGTACAACAAGAGATATCATTGAAGACACCATAATAATTGATGGCGTTTCATTTCGTTTCATAGACACGGCAGGCATCCGGAAAGCAAAAGATGAAATTGAAGCCATGGGCATTGAAAAAACCTATGAAAAGATTAATCAGGCCAAGATCATTTTGTACGTTTGCGATGTTAGCGAGTGTTTGTATGATGAAATAAAAGGGGTAGTTGAAGATTTTAAAAATCACATGAAAGATACCACCAAACGATGGGTCCTTATCGGTAACAAAATCGACAAGCTGGTTAGTACGCCGAAGGACTTCAGGGAATTGGTAGATCTGGAGACTATATTTGTTTCGGCCAAGCGACGCGAGAACATCCACATGCTTACCAGCAGTCTGCGGCTGTCGGTTGACGAAGGGCAGATCACTGATCAGACGCTTGTTTCCAATACCCGTCATTACGAGGCGTTAAAAAAGTCGTTAGAATCATTGGAGAATGTTGAGCAAGGCTTCCATGATGATATCCCCACCGACCTGGTGACGATCGATCTCAAGCAGGCCCTACACTACCTCGGCCAGATCACCGGTGAGATCACCACTGATGAGATTCTGGGGAATATTTTTGGGAGGTTTTGCATCGGAAAATGAAAAAGGGATATATCAAAAAACCTTAAAACAAATTAAGAACCTCCACGTAAGCAACTACTACTATTCGTAATGCAAAAAAACTGTTAATTTCTTGTTTGTTTTCAGGTGATACATGTATAGGTATTCCTGTATAAAATAAATATTACACTTTATAGTTGCATAATTAAACATATTGTATCATTTTTGTAATCTCATCGTTATTATGACTAATAAAAACGAGGTAGAACAAATTTCATTTCATATTGCAGAACATCCAATGATCTATCCTTTTAGATAAAAACTATGAAAAGTCCTATTACAGGTAAAGAGATGATTCTTCAAAAAGAAAAGCGTGTTTTATCTTTTCGTAAGGAAGAATTTAATGTCGTGTACCATTATTATTTATGCACAGATACCGGTGAACAATTTGAGGATGACCAATTAGCCGAATTAAACCTTACTCAGGTTTATAACCAGTACAGGGAGCGTTTAAAGCTACCCTTTCCCGATGAAATTATGGCCGTCAGGAAAAAATATGGTTTGTCAGCCCGTAAAATGTCAGATATCCTGGGCTTTGGCCCTAACACCTATGGTAATTATGAAAAAGGGGAAATACCCAGCAAAGCAAATGCAAGGTTAACCCAGTTAGCAAATGATCCTGAAGAGCTCAAAGAACTTGCCGTTTATTCCGAAAACCTTACAAAAACATTAGATAAGAGAATATCGGAATTGCTTGAAACTGAGAAAGTATTAAATTTTTGGAATCTGGATAATCTATTCAAAGAAAAAACGCAAAGTAGTTTAAACGGCTATACGATGTTTAAGCAAGAAAAAGTATATCAGATGATTTTATTTTTTGCCGAAGCAATACAACCGTGGAAAACAAAACTTAACAAGCTGTTGTTTTATGCCGATTTCCTGAATTTTAAGAAATACGGGTATTCAATTTCGGGTTTAAAATATGCACCCATTGATTACGGTCCCGTGCCTGATGAATATGAATTACTCTTTATGTTTGGCCGTAAAAACAAAATTTTCAAAAAAGCATATCAGGAAATAAATGATGATGCATCAGGTGAAAAAATCTTACCCATGAAACAAGCCAAATTTAATAATAAGTTATTCGAAGATAATGAGTTAGAAACACTTAACACAATTCTTGAAAAATTCAGGAATGTTACATCTTCGGAGATTGTCAGAATGAGTCATGAAGAAAAAGCCTGGATAGAAAATTATAAAAGACATCCTTTTATAGACTACAGCTATAGTTTCGACTTAATTCATATTTAATTTCATTCAAGGATATCAACACAGTTGGGAATAGGGCAATACTTGAACTGCATAAGCCAGCTTTTCTTTGTTCTCAAAAAGTCCCGCCAAAATAATATTGAAAAATTATTTCAAATATTGTTCATCCGTAGGATCACTACGTTTTTTCTGGTGTTGAACCAAGTGAAAATACCTGTTAAAAAGTGAACAGCTGATTTTCCTATGATTTTGTACTAAAGCAATTTAAATATAACAATAAGGGACTTCCACCCTCCGGGCTGTCCTTTTGGCGTTATAATATTCAAAGAACTTAGTTATATTTGCCATTCAAGGCACACCACATAGCTAATCTACCAAAAGAATGAATAAGACAATAGCCATATTATTTTTAATTGTTTTGATATACTCATGTTCTACAATAATTGATACAGTTGATACTGATTTTACAAATATTGAGTTAGATGATGGAAATTACAAAAACTACTGGAACGGAAAATTATTTGTTGATTTTAATGTAAAGAACAAACAAATTGATAGCACTTGCAAATGGTACTATCAAAATGGAAAACTAAAAACGGAAGCTTTTTATGTAAATGGTTTATGCAATGGCATTTTAAAAGATTACAGAAAAGATGGAAGCCTCGAATACCTATCCAATTGTATAAATGGTAAAATCAATGGCGTAAGTTACATGTATTGGAAAAATGGTAATATAAAAAGAGAGGCTACAGTCATTGACAATGTTTGCAATGGAATCTCAACTTCATTTAACAAAAAAGGACTAATATCCAGTGTTCGTAGATGTGTAGGTGGTAAATCTTATGGTTGGTGGAAATCGTATTACCATTTTCCCAATGATTCAATTAAGAGTATTGTAAATTATTATCATCGGGAAAAAGAGGGAGAGTTTATGATATTCTATAAATCAGGCGGTCTCAAACAAAAAGGTCATTACTCAAAAAATAAGAAAAATGGAATTTTATATTATTATGATACTTCAGGTAAGATAGTTGATTCGGTAGTCTTTGACAATGGAAAAAGGATTAAACAAAAAGAGTCATAAAAGACGTTGCACAATCGTGGATGGCTCCGCCATTATAAAATGACTGAGTGCCCCCCTCACACCACCACCGTATCCGCCAACTAGCGGAAGTTTCCTTATCGAATTCCGAGACAAAAAAACGTTCAGCCCTTTCCAAACTTGTGAAACCTCAGTATTCTTCTATACAGTTCGTTTCCTGTTTGGTATTATGACTCCTG
>JAGLWB010000268.1 GCA_023133655.1 Bacteroidales bacterium | reverse complement strand
GAGTTCGACACCGGGATGATCATTCGAAAATATCAAAATAAATTCAAAATTGATGTTTCCGGTTATTTTGAAGGTGTTAAAACGATTCAGGAATATAAGTGTTTGGATACCGGATATCGCTTTTTTTATCCCTTTAATATAGCCGGCGATGGGGGGTTCTATTCCCAATTACAAGAATTTGATTGGTATTACATGCCGTGGAAATGGGAGCATCAAGTAACAGCTAAATATATTCACCCCGGAATGAATGTGTTGGAGGTTGGTTGTGGGAGAGGTGATTTTTTAAAAAAAATCAGCGATGCTGGGGCAACTTGTACAGGCCTTGAATTAAATGATTTAGCGGGAGAAGAAGGACGTAGAAACAATATCAATATTATCAATCAATCGATCGAAGATCATGTAAAGGTATATCCTGCACATTATGATTTGATATGTAGTTTCCAGGTACTTGAACATGTTTGGGACGTGTTTTTATTCATAGAGTCCCAGGTGAAATGTTTAAAAAGAAAAGGCAAACTGGTAATAAGTGTTCCGAATAATGATTCATTTTTTAAATTTGATCGCCTTAATGATATTTTAAATTTGCCTCCACATCATATGGGCTTATGGGAGAAGAAGTCGTTAATGAATTTATCGAGATCATTTAGCCTGAGATTTGAAACCATAAGATTTGAACCTCTTCAGCACTATCATTTTAAATGGTATCAAGGCGTTATGGAAAGGAGATTTATTAAAAATACATATCTTAAAAATGCCTATTCTAAATTTAAATTGAGTAAATATTTTACCCGTATCATTGAGCGTAAATGTCATAGGATCAGAGGGCATACAATTTTGGCTGTTTATTCAAAAGTATAGATGCATTAAATAATTTCAAATAAAGTATTGAGAGCGTTTTAATTTTTTGTTTACCTTTCGTTCTGGTAAATATTTATTACTAAAGAGGTAGAATAGCGAATCCAACAAGTTTATGATGTGATGAATGTAGTAATTATCAATACATACGACATATCAGGTGGCGCAGCGAAAGCTGCTTATCGCCTGAATAAAGGAATGAACCTGATCGGTATAAATTCAACCATGCTTACAAGGTATAAGAAGTCAGATGATCCCAGGGTGATAAAAATCGAGCAGCATTTATCAAAAGAAAATCTAATTACTAAAGATATTTTCTCAGATATTCAAATCAATTACATTAACAATAACAGAACAGCTCTATCAAATACAATATTTAAGATCCCTTATCCGGGGGTGAGTTTAAAGAGTCATCCTGTCATAATAAATGCAGATATAATTAATTTACACTGGGTAGCTGATTTTCTATCAGTTGAATCAATTGAAGAACTACTAAGTTTAGGGAAACCGGTGGTTTGGACCCTACATGATCAGTGGCCAATAACCGGTGGGTGTCATTATGCATCCGGGTGTAATAAGTATAAAACCAATTGTAAAGGCTGTCCACAGTTAGACGACGATCCTTATTATTTCCCATCATTAGTTCTGAAGAATAAATTAAGACATCTTCAAAAACCAAATTTATCTTTGATTACACCAAGTCGATGGCTGGCAGATGTTGCAAATGAAAGTAAATTGTTTAATAATACAGATGTTAGAGTAATCCCAAACGCAATTGAAGATGATATATACTTTCCTGCAGATAAGGAAAGTGTCAGAAAAGAACTTGGGATCCCCACTGATAATATCACATTGTATTTTAGTTCATATAGCGCAAAAGTCAAAATTAAAGGCTTTGCATATTTGGTGGATTCGATAGATCATTGCCTGAAGAATACAAGATTTAAGAGCTTAGTTGATGATAAAAAGGTCATGATTCTTTTGGCAGGTTTTCCAAGTGATGAGCTCGAGAAATTAAATATTCCATATACCTCTTTTGGTTATCTTGAATCTGATATTTCAATGGCAAAGCTATACAATGCAGCAGATTTGCTTTTATTACCTTCCCTTGAAGAGAATTTACCGAACCTGATGTTGGAATCGTTTGCCTGTGGAACTCCGGTTATTGCGTTTAATGCCGGAGGCATGCCTGAATTTATTGATAACCACAAAACGGGAAGGATTGTTCCCTTGAAAAACATTGAGGCATTTGGTGATGCTATTCTTGAACTTGTTTTTAATGAGAACTTAAGAAGGGAAATGGGCAGACATTGCAGAGAGAAAATCATAAAAGGATTTGGCCTGGATAAACAGGCAAATGAATATAGATCTTTATTTGAAGAATTAATTTCACAAAATAAATCAAAGAGAGGCAATGTAAAAGAAGCAGTTGATGAAATCAGTCTATCTGAGGATTTCATTTCCGACTATAATGAAAAAATTGATTATAATATCTTTCCTTTGTATAAAAAATACGCTATTGGAATAATTCAAAAGAAAAATGAATTAATAACGGATATTAAGAGTAAAATTGCCGCTGCCGATAAGCAGGTTAAAGAGAAAAATAATTTAATTAAGAAAAGTGGAGAAAATGTAAGGCAACTTAATGAACAATTAATTGAAAAACGAAAACAGATTAGCGAAAAAGATAAAATTATCAGCCAGAAGGAAGAAATCATTTCAGACCAGCAGGAAGGGTTACATCAGAAAGATGAGGTGATCAGTCAAAAGGATGATATCATTGTCGAACAGAAAAAATATATACAGCAGCGTAATCATTTGATCAAAGAAAAGGATAGCATTATTGACGAAAAGTCGCATGAATTGCAACGCAGTTCATCAGCGCTCAGAAGGGAAAAAGAATTGTTGAAACAAACGAATGGGAAATTAAATGTGGCGTTGAAAGAAATAAGTCACCAAAAACAAGAAATAAGCAACCTGTATAATTCATACTCATGGAAGATTGGATGGGGTATCATAAGGGTACTTCGTTTTTTCTTTTTTTGGATGCGAAAAAAGAGTAAATAGATCCCGTATCACATATAATAAATAACAAACAACATATAACAGGTAAATGGATCCGGATAGTATCAAGTCGGTAAAAGGCAGTGAAACACAGGGACATCGTTTCGAGGGTGGATTGAGTACCAAAGGGGTTACAAAAAAGGAAATTGAAGAGAAACCTCTGGTAAGCATCATTACTGTGGTTTTAAACGGTGAGGATTATATCCTGGAAACCATTAATAGTGTCCTAAACCAGACATATGATAATATTGAATTTATTATTATTGACGGAGGCTCTACTGATGGCACGCTGGATATTATCAGAAAATTTGAAGAAAGAATTGATTTGTGGGTAAGCGAACCAGATAGAGGGATCTACGATGCTATGAACAAAGGGATTGCGTTTGCAACCGGATCGTATCTTAATTTTTTGAATTCAGATGATCATTATGTTGATTCCAGGGTTCTTGAACGTATTATTGGGGTTTTTAAAAAAACCGGCGTCGCGCTGGTCTATGGTGACACCATCATGCTCAACAAATCAAAAGGATTCGGATGGTTACGACATAGTGATGTAAACCCTCTTTATTTTTTGTTTAAAGGCATACCACAGCAGGTCTTTTTCTATGATAGATTGTTGTTTCAGAAATATGGGACTTTCAATTCAGAATTTAAAATCGTTGCTGACCTGGAATATTTTTTAAAAATAACAAGAAAACATGGAGAGAAAACGAAATATGTCAGGATGCCCCTGGTAGTTTTTAATGCCGGAGCAACATCAAGTAACATGGAGAAGAAAGATGAGGAGCGTGGGCCTGTAATTAATCAATATTTTAGTAAGAAAATCAGGTTTTTGTTTAAGAACAGGTTCTTTTTCAACCAACTTGCAAGAAACGACCTGACTTATCCGAAAATTACTATAGTTGATAGATTATTAAGAAAACTTTTTAAATCACTTTAAGGTGATACTATGGGAAAAGAGGGGCGGAAACACGTGATGGAAAATTTCAGCGAGGAAGTATACATGTCGAAAGTGTTAAATAGGATTGATGATATTATTCAACTATTATAAAAACAATTTTCCACTGGCAATTAACTGCTGGTGACATGAAAAAGCAAAAAATTATTTTTGTTGCATAGGTGATTTGAAGATTTGGGAATTAACAAGTCTCTTTTAAATATCAATAATACAATGGAAAAGTTGAATATTTTGTATATTCTTGATGGATTTCCAAGGATTTCTGAAACATTCATTATTAATGAGATTGCTGGTTTTATCGAACGGGGTTTCGAAGTAAAAATCTTGTCAATCAGGGATACTCGATGGCAAAAAGTTAAAAATGATCTTCTCGACAAATATGATATCCTTAATAAAACTATTTATATCAAATCAAAAAAATCTGTAATCAACTTTGCAAAATCTGATCTAAAAACTTTAACTAAAACACTTGAACTATGTTATTTTGAAAGAGCTAATGTTCGAAAATACTTCAAACGTACTGCGCTGCGTCGCAGGACTTTCAACCAATTTGTGCAGATCGCTAGTATTATTGATCAAAACATACCAGATATCATATATTGCCATTTTGGGCATGTGGGAGAACTGTTCATTTATCTGAAGATACTTTTTAAGGTCCCGTTACTTACCTATTTCCATGGTTTCGATTTTTCACGTCTTCCCAGAGAAAGTATTGTTGACTATACCTTGCTTTTTAAGCAGGGCAGTTGTTTTTTTGCAAATTCAAATTACACTAAATCAAAGATTATTGAATTGGGATGTCCATCAGATAAGGCCACCGTGATAGGTCTTCCAATTGACACATCCAGGTTTAAATGTGTTAAAAGGTCAAGAGGTAATATTATTAGAATTTTGACTGTAGCGAGACTTACAGAGAAAAAAGGGTTGCAATATTCAATATTAGCAGTTTCCAAATTATTGGACGAGTATCCGCAAATTGAATATAATATAATTGGTGAAGGTGAACAAAGATCTGAACTTGAAACCCTTATTGCTAATCTTCAAATCCAAAATAATGTAAAATTGCTTGGATCCAAAACCCAATTGGAGGTAATTGAGCAAATGCATGATTCACAAATATTTGTGTTATCAAGTATTACTGCTGAGTCTGGTGATACTGAGGGGTTGGGGCTGGTGTTACTTGAAGCCCAATTAACCGGAATGCCAGTCATTGCAACCCTTCATAACGGTTTTGTTGACGCTGTTAATGATAGGAAATCCGGATTTCTTGTTCCGGAGAAAGATGTAGATTCACTTGCAGACAAGCTTAGATACTTAATTGAAAATCCAGATATTTGTGCTAAACTTGGAATGGAGGGCAGAAAACACGTAATCAAGAATTATCATTGTGATTATGTATTTGATAAGATAGTGTTAATGATAAACCGTTTGGTAAAAAAAGAATTCTAATGAATTAATCCTCAAAGACTGTTTTGAAAGAAAAGAATCTTAAAATACCTGTTGTTATTACTGCTTATAATAGGGTGCATTCGTTGCAGAGAATACTTAGTTCTGTGGCGAAAGCAATTTATGACTCTCCTGTTGAATTGATCATAAGCATTGATAAAAGTGATAATCATGAGGTCAAAAGAATTGCAGAAGAATTCAACTGGCCTTACGGGGAAAAAAGAATAATTGCTCACAAAATGTCATTAGGCTTAAGGGAACATATAATATCATGTGGGGATCTTGTTAAAAGTTATGATGGGATTATATTACTTGAAGATGATCTGTATGTTTCTCCTTACTTTTATGAATATATCCAAGATGCTGCAAAGTTTTATCGGAATGATAAAACAATTGCCGGAATCTCACTTTATTCACACAATTTCAATGAGACCCCCTACCTCCCTTTTACACCCTTTCCTGACTCATTTGATGTTTTTTTTATGCAATTACCTTCATCCTGGGGGCAATGCTGGACAAAAAACCAGTGGAATTTTTTTCGGAGTTGGTACATAAAAAATCAGCATAAAGAGTATAGGAATAAAAACTGGATTATCCCGGAAGATATTGCCAGATGGCCTGAAAGCTCCTGGAAAAAATACTTTTTTTTCTATATGATCGATCAGAACAAATTTTTTGTATATCCAAGAACATCGTTATCGTCCAATTTTTCAGACCCAGGTACTCATATCATCACAAGGAAACATATTTTTCAACGCCCTTTACAATTCCATAAAAAGCAATATAAGTTTGTATTACTTGAGGATTCTGATGTAGTATACGATGCATTTTGTGAGTTTCTGCCCGGTAGATTGAATCGTCTTTGTAAATGGTTAAAGGATTATGACTATGAAATGGATATTTATGGAGTTAAACCTTTAGAGAAAATTACCAGACCGTATCTGATTTCGTCTCGACCGGTTAATAATCCCTTAATGTCATTCGATCTATCAATGAAGCCGGCAGAAATGAATATTATCGAATCAATTGAAGGCAATTGTATTCATCTTGCTGAAAAAGAAAACTTTAAAGAGAAAGAAACAAGATATGATACAAAACAATTATTGTATTATTATAATTTATTCGATTACCATTTCCCGGCATTGTGGGAAAAGAAAAATTTGAGAAAAGTACTTTATGGATTAAAGACAAAAGATTTAATTAAAACTATGATTGAGATTATGTTTTCCAGGTTTAAGAATTACTTTTCTAAATGATTGGAAATATCAATAAAATTTTAACAGTTAGATTTAATTATTGGATGAGTTGTGCAAAGTAATATTCATGATTGAGAATGTAAACTTGTTTATTTATGTCTATACTGCTTGATCAATTAGATAATAATAGTCTAAAATATTCGATAAAAGAATGTTGAATTTGGCAATGATGAAAAAAAATTTTCAAACAAAATGGTTCGAAAAAAATTGGCCACTTCTTGTAATTCTACTGATTGCTATTCTTGGAATATATTTCAGACTAGATCTTTTTTTAAAGAACAGATCATTATGGTGGGACCCGGCCATGTTAGCTGTTAACCTTGTGGATAAATCGTACCATGATTTATTGTTAAACTCTATGGATTACAATCAATCAGCACCTGCTGGGTATTTATTGATGCAAAAATTTATTGGCAGTTTTTTTAATTACACTGAATATTCACTGATCATTTCATCATTCATTTCCGGAATATTATCCATCCTTCTGGTTGCATTTATCTCGCTGAAATTATTGCCCAGGCAGGTATCTTTTTTACCGGTATTGTTTATTGCTTTTTCTACATCAGCAATTTTTTATTCAACTGAGTTGAAACAATATTCTTTTGACCTGTTCTTTACTTCTCTGATATTTTTTTCTTTCATTAAAGTTATTAAATCCGGATGGACAGATAGAAGCCTCTTAGTATTTACTGTTTTCGGGCTAATTTCAACCTGGTTCTCATTTCCGTCCAGCATAATTCTTGCCTCTGCCAGCTTCAGTTTAATATTAATTCAAATTGTTAAAAAACAAATCAATAGACGATTTTTAGCGATATCATTTTTTATTGGTGTATTGTTTCTGGTGAATTTTGTTTTGAATTACATTTATTTTGTCCATGTGAATAATTTTATGTTTAAATATCACTCCCATGGATTTGTTCCTCATTTATTACCGTTAAAAGATTTCCTGTACTGGCACACTGATATGTTGAAAAATTATCTCTTATCTCCTTCAGGGTTCTCAATAATAATGAGTGGGCTAGGTATATTATTTCTTTTCGTTGGTTTGATCAGTTTATGGAGAAAACAGCGTGATTATTTCATTTTTATTGTATCAGTATTATTTTTCGTGTATTTAGCTTCTGCTTTGGGTAAATATCCTGTTATTGCCGGGACAGCAGAGATCAAAAGCCGCTTCACTTTATATCTTATTCCTTTTACTTATTTGTTAATCGCGTTTGGGTTATATGAATTATTATTTAAAAAATATAAAATTTTTTATGTATTCATCATCTTCATCTTAACAACAAGTTTTTTTACACAAGCGGTTGATAGAAAAAAAACATACCATAGGGAAGAAACCAGACCATTAATTAATTTTGCGCAAAGGCATAAAAAAGAAAATGATAAGTTTATAATCTATTATGCTTCCGTACCTGCTTTTGAATATTATACCAGAGATTCAAAGATTTCGTATATAAAGCTGCAATATCACAGAAAAAACAGCCAGGAATATATTACCGATCTTCAAAAACTTGATATTTCCGGCAGAACATGGATCCTTTTTTCTCATGTTTATAAGGATGAAAAAGATATCATAATTGATTATGTTACTAAAAAAAGCACGCTACTTGATTATAAGAAAGATATTAGGTCTTATTTGTATTTATTTGAGTTTGACTAAGGATATTAATTTACTATTGAATGGTTGCAAAAACTATTCTATATAGCCTTTATTTGTGAATACCAGGCACTCAGGAAAATGGAAACAATAAATTTTACGATACCACTTACAATCTGTACTGTTGTCCTTGATGATAAGTTCAATCTTGAAAAGACCTTTAGAACTGTTTTGGACCAGATGTATGGTGATTTTGAATACATCATCATCGACGGCAACTCATCCGATGGTACAATTGAACTAATAAAGAAGTACGAGGAGCACATTGATTACTGGTCGAGCGAAGCCGACAATGGCATCTACGACGCCATGAACAAAGGAATAGCAAGAGCTAACAGTGAAGGAACAATTAGCGATGCTATTCTCGACCTCATCATTTATTCACCACAGCGATTATATCATAAAAGTGAATCGCTTAGAAAAAATAAACTTAAGTGAAAATGGATAAACTAAATAAATTAATGTGCATATTGAAAAGAAAAAAAAAGAAAAAACTAACAAATTAATGTATAATTTTGGCATCGAAATTACAACTGTTTTCAGTGGCACAATATGCCCGGAATCAGTGGAACAATATCGCCGGTATATTTACTATAATGGCAGGTAAACTGGGTCGTTAGGCGCAGATTATACTCAAACCGAATAGAACTTGATATGAGAATCTCTCACAAGCACCGATTTGTTTTTCTTGCTATCCCTCGAACAGGCAGCACTACAGTAAGAAATGTTTTGGATGATTACTCGGACATTAAGAGTATTCATATCTCAGAAATCACAGATGGGTTTCCATTTTATCATCATATTTCTGCACGAGAGCTCAAAAACATTTTTGAGAGGAGAGGTTGGGAATGGTCTGATTACAAAAAGTTCTGCATGATACGTAATCCTTACGATAGAGTCGTATCTCTCTACTATCATCGTTTAAAAATGGAGTCCAATATAATGAAAAATAGAGGCGTAATTGGCAATTCCATTGGTAATGTTAAAGACATAGTAAAACCAGTAAATACCTTTAAAGATTATTTGATGCACATTAATCCTCGAAATAGATTGCCAACTTCATTGAAAGCTTTTATTTGTGATGATAACGGAAACTTCCTTGTTGATGACGTCCTAATGTACGAGAAACTGAACGAAGATCTTCCCAACTACCTTGATAATTTGGGTATAAATATTACCGCTGAAGACATTCCCCACCTCAATGCTTCCCAAAACCGTAGTGCCTATAGAGATTATTTCGATGAAGATACTAAGAAAAGAGTTAGCGAACTGTATGCTTATGAAATTAGTCGATTTGGTTACAATTTTTAGAAAAAGAAAGATATTGAAAGTAGTTGCCTAACAAAGCGCCACGCCTGACTGCCATTCCACTGCGCTCCATAGTATAAATTCTGGTGATGCTGAACCCCCATTCTTTGATGGACCTCCTCTTAACCAATGGCCCTAATTTTGGGGAGTATTATATTATACACTGCTTTATTATTAAGAAATTATTTCATCAAAGACTAGAAAGCTTATTCTAAAATAAGTTACCTACCTTTGTTATATGAAGATTGATATTTCTACATTGTCAATAATAACAGTAGTATTAAACGATGCTGAAGCATTTGAAAATACTTTTCATAATGTACGCAACCAAAAATTTGAGGGCATTCAATACATCATCATCGACGGCAACTCATCCGATGGTACAATTGAACTAATAAAGAAGTACGAGGAGCACATTGATTACTGGTCGAGCGAACCCGATAATGGCATCTACGACGCCATGAACAAAGGAATTGCAAGAGCTAACGGTGAGTGGATCATGTTTCTTAATGCAGGTGATACATTTTATAATGATCACATTCTGACTGATATTTTCTCTGAAGATCTGAGTGATGTTGATGTCATTTATGGTGATAGTATCGCTGATTATGGGAGTTTTTCAATCTGTCAAAAAGCCGGTAATCTAAAGGATTTGTGGCGAGGAATGCGATTTAACCATCAATCCGTAATAGTAAAAACAGAACTCCTGAAGAGACGCCCTTTTAATTTGAAGTTTTCAATTGGCGCAGACTTCGATTTTATTTATCACCAGTACCTTCAAAAGAAAAAATTCAAATATTTCCCCCTGCCAATATCTGTTTTCGATGTAAATGGTATCTCTAACAAAAGACCTGTAAAAAGTTTTTGTCAGCATGTTCAAATTGTCAGAACCCATCATTCCACAAGTTTTACCAGAACATTGTTTTACGGGCTGAAATGGATTTGGCTTAGTGCTATGACTGTTGTCCGCATTGTTTTGCCTGTTAGACTTTATTTGAGAATAGTGCGGGTTGTTACCAGAGGGAGCTTTGTGGATAGACGGTAGCCGGTAGCCAGTAGCCGGTTTGAGAGTTTTTTTATCTTTGCTAAAAAGTTTTGAAAGTATTACTCATCAATACATACGACCTGAAAGGGGGTGCTGCGCGTGCAACATGTCGCATGATGCAGGGATTGAAAAAGGCCGGAGTTGATGTTAAAATGCTTGTTCAAACAAAACAATCCAATGACCCTGATGTAATAACCCCTCGCGGGGGCTTGTTTACAGTTACCTCTTCCTTTCGCCCTTACATCGACTACGCAATCCCATTTTTAAAAATAAAAAGACGTGTTCCTTTTTTCCCGGCTTATATTCCGGATGATGCCATCGTTAGGAAAATAAAAGAGATTAATCCGGACATTATTCAACTGAATTGGATAACCGGTGGTTTTCTAAGAATTGAATCTCTTGCAAAGCTTAATAAACCCCTTGTATGGTATGTTCATGATATGTGGCCCTTTACTGGTGGTTGTCATTATGCCGGCAGGTGTGAAAAATATAAACTGCAGTGTGGGGCATGCCCAATCCTGAATTCGAAAAAGGAGAGCGACCTTAGCAAAAAGGTCTTTCTGCGGAAGCAAAAAACGTATGAACAGATCAAGAAATTAATGATGGTAGTTTCAAGTTCATGGATGGCAGAGAATGTTAAGAAAAGCACTCTTTTGAATGACCGGGATATTTATGTAGTGCCACCAGCATTGGATACTGAAAATTTCAAACCCAAAAGAAAAAGTGCTGTACGTAATCAGCTGGGATTGAGTAATGATCGTTTTCAGATCCTTTTTGGAGCTATTGGTGCGGCAAAAAACAGGATTAAAGGTTTTCATTTGCTTATTGATGCATTAAACCGGATGAAAAGATCCGATTTTGAATTGTTGGTTTTTGGAGCTGAGCATTCACCAAAAGGAAAACTTGCCAATTTCAGGATCCGCTATTTTGGTAATATTTATAAAAATGAAATGTTGACAGATCTGTATTCATCTGCTGATTTTGTTGTGGTCCCTTCGATTCATGAAAGCTTCGGACAGGTGGCTGTGGAAGCTATGGCATGCGGGAATCCGGTGGTTGCTTTTAACCAGGGAGGCCTTAAAGATATTGTAGATCATAAAATAAATGGTTATCTTGTGCAACCTTATGATATTGATGAAATGGCCTCTGGCATTCAGTGGATGATGAATGATGCTCAAAATCTTAATGAAATGTCAGCTAAAGCCCGGAAAAAAGCAGTTGAACTGGTTGGAGAGACTGTAGTTACTGAAAAATTAATAGAAATTTACAAGAGAGAGTTAAATTTGTAATCAACATTTAATAGTGGAACCGGTTTGTTGACCATATGTACAGGCTAAGGTTAGAAATATGAAAGTATCAGTCATTACCCCATCATATAATCAGGTTGATTTTATTGAAAGGACAATCCAGAGTGTTCTCACGCAAAATATTGACCTGGAATATATTGTAATCGATGGTGGTTCGAAGGATGGCACGCTCAGGGTTCTTGAAAAATACAATACCCGCCTGATTTGGGTATCTGCGAAAGATAAAGGTCAATCAGATGCTGTAAATAATGGATTGGAAATGAGTTCAGGTGAGATCATCGGATGGCTGAATTCAGATGATATTTATCTTCCCGGCGCGCTTCAGAAGGTTATTAAAAATTTTGAAGAAAACCCTGAATGCAAATGGTTGTATGGCTGGTGTAAGATTATCGATCAAAATGACAAAGAAATCAGGAAATTTATAACCCGTTATAAAAATTTTATTTCAGGGAAGTTCAGTTACCGTCGCTTACTTATTGAAAATTTTATTTCACAACCGGCCGTTTTTTTTAGGAGGGAGATATTTCAGGAGCTTGGATTTGCCAGCCTCGATCATCATTATGCTATGGACTATGAACTATGGTTGCGGCTTGGAAAGAAATATTCACCGGGAGTAATTCATGATTATTTAGCCTGCTTTCGACGCCATTTGTATTCTAAAAGCGAATCAGGCTATGTGAAACAATTTTCTGAAGAATATCAAATCGCAAAGGAAAATACCCACAACCCTTTTTTGTTGCTGTTGCATAAATTGAATATTTTTAAAATTATTGTAGTATATTGGTTGATGGGAAAGAGAAACGAGAAGAGAAAAG
>JAGLWB010000267.1 GCA_023133655.1 Bacteroidales bacterium | reverse complement strand
AATGATAATCTTTAATGAGCAATTTACTGTTAAGGCTGTATAACAGGAAGCCGGTAATAGCAGCAGGGTACTCCACTTCTTCTTTACTATAAGCGTTTCTGTTAGGTGTTTGTTTTTCATTCACGGCAGCAGTTGTTTTTGTAGTTGTTGATTGTTGTGATTTTAATTTTTCAATTTCTTCTTCGAAACGTTTTTTTGCCAAACCTGACTTGTAATCCCGGTATTGGGTTTCGTGCATGGCAAACTCGAAAAGCTCTTCATCATTCTCTCCTGTCTCCCACCTGTTTTCTTTCATCTCAGCCCTGTATTTATCAAGAACGTCCGGGTAGCCATCCTGAGGAACGCCTGTATAAAACTCATGGTTATGTTCTTTAGCCAGTTTGATGATCTCCGGTGCCAGTGGGCCAGGCAGTGTGCCGGATTTCCCAAGGATCATATTCCATGTATTTTCATCCATCATGGAATACCTTTCCTCTCCTTTTGCCATTTGAACGATATTAAGTAATGCAACATTCTTAACATATTGGCTAAATGGGGTAACAAGGGGCGGGTAGCCTAATTTTGGCCATACATAAGCAACTTCATCAAAAAGTTTTATCAACAATTCATCCTCATTTAACTCCTTTTGGTTGTTTGTTTTGAGGGAATAATTGATTCCATCCTGAACCCCTTTAAGATCAGCCATGAGACTCCCCATCATCCCTCCCGGCAATCCTGACTGAATCATCAATGATGAGAGGAAACGGTTTTTAGGATTGATAAAGTAACCCAGAAAATCATCAATAAAGCTTTGGGTTAATGCCCTGGCTTCCATGTATGCTTTCATATTGATCCCGGGAACATCAAAACCGGCATTTTTCAGCATCGCCTGGATGGTAATAACATCAGGGTGGACCATACCCCAGGAGAGGGGTTCCATGGCAACGTCAACATAATCTGCTCCGGCTTTAGCCACTTCAAGCATTGAGGCAACTGAAAATCCCGGGCCGGTGTGTCCATGATATTGGACAATGATATGCGGGTATTTATCTTTGATGGCCTTTGTCAGTTTACCAAGCATAACAGGCCTGCCGATGCCGGCCATATCCTTCAGGCAGATTTCGTCGGTGCCATATTCAACAGCCTTATCAACCACCCCCATAAAATAATCTACTGTATGAACATGAGAATGAGTGATACACAAGGCAGCCTGAGATATCATCCCCGCTTCTTTGGCGTATTTGATTGAAAGTTCAAGGTTTCGATGATCATTAAGGCCACAGAATGAGCGGGCAATATTCACCCCCTGGGCTTTTTTTACCTGGTACATTAACCTACGGACATCTGCCGGAACAGGGAACATACGAATACCATTCAAAGCTCTTTCAAGCATATGGGTTTGGATGCCGGCTTTGTTAAACGGTTTTGTCCATTCACGTGTTGCCTTATTGGGATTCTCACCAAATAAGAGGTTCACCTGTTCAAAAGCACCCCCATTCGATTCAATACGGGCGAAACATCCCATATCGATGATTGCCGGGGCAATCTTGATTAGCTGATCAACCCGTGGGACGTATTTCCCGGACGATTGCCACATGTCGCGGTAAACCAAACTGAATTTTATCTGTCGCTTTGCCATAATTATTTTTTTATCCGTATCAGGTATCGCGTACCGTGATTAATTTTCTTTCTTCTATTACATCAACCAGCTTACCAGTTACTGGCTACTGGCTACTGGCTACTGGCTACCGGCTACCGGCTACTGGCTACTGGCTACCGGCTACCGGCTACCTATTCCAATCCGGCTTACGTTTTTCCAAAAACGATGCCATCCCTTCCTGGCCTTCCTGTGAAGCGCGTAACTCCGCTATTAACCGGGCAGTATAGTCAATCGATTCATCAAAAGATAAATTATTTGAAATGTCATAAATCAATCTCTTACAAGCTGCCATGGCATTAGGGCCACTGGACATAAGAATTTTAATGGTTTTATTTACCTGTTCATCAACCTCCTCTGCCGGGAAAGATTTGTTAGCCAGGCGATAAAATTCGGCCTCTTTGCCAAGAAACCGCTTACCGGTCAGCATCAAATCCCGGGCGCCAAACTCTCCTATACGTTTCACTACATATGGAGATATTGTGGCCGGAGCAATGCCAAGTTTTACTTCTGCGAAAGCAAATTTTGTTTCATCGGCACAATAGACAAAATCACAAGCGGCCAGCAGTCCGTTAGCGCCTCCGATAGCCGCACCATGGACTATAGCAATGGTGGGCTTTTTACAGGTATAAATAACATTAAAGCATTTAGCGAGATGCAGGCTGTCCTGGTAATTTTCCTCATATCCAAATTCAGCAATACCTTTCATGTAATTCAGGTCGGCACCGGCGCAGAATGATTTTCCCCTTCCCCTTATGACAACTATTCTCACCTCTTTCATATCATTAACTGCGGTGAAGCAGTCAATTATCTCGCCAATCATCTCTGCATTCATAGCGTTGTGCTTCTCCGGCCGGTTCAGCCAAATGGTCCCAATTTTATCAACCAGTTGAAATTCTATGTTTTGATATTCTTTCATGTTGAAAGTAATTTATTGTTAATTGCTAACTGCCAACTTAATATACTTGTAGCTTGCAGCTTGTAGCTATTCTTACATTCTAAACACCCCATACTTCATATCAGGGAACTTTCTATTCAGCGACATGGAGATTCCCATAGCAACAATTTTCCGGGTATCGACGGGGTCAATAATTCCATCATCCCATAGCCGGGCGGTGCTGAAATAGGCTGATCCTTCATGATC
>JAGLWB010000266.1 GCA_023133655.1 Bacteroidales bacterium | reverse complement strand
CCATCATGGGGGGCAAGCTTACAACAATAGATATGTTTATTTTAAATATGATTCTGAAAATAATTTATGGAGTGATACAACAGAAATCAGTAAGCTTACATCATCATCAGGTGAAGACATAGATTTGGACTATAATAATCATCCTCATTTTGTTTGGCGTCAAAAAACACCAATGACTGGATCTGATAATGATAGTACTATGTATAGGTTTTACAACGGAAACAATTGGACTTTTCCTCAATTAATTGTCGAAGACCCTAATGAACAACAAATAGCTTTAGATGAGAACAATCAACCCAACATATTTGATGTGGAAAAAACCGAAGAAGGAAGCATGTTTGTGCATTATTTTAAAATACAAAATAACTGGGAAGGATATATTATTGATGAATCGGAATGGTACGGAATGTTTCCGGCAGTACTCAATTATAATAATAAATTATTGACAATTTATACTAAGCCTTTTTTAAACAACCATGGCGAGATATATTTTTCAAAATCAGACATTATTAATTATATTAATGACTTTCACAAATATACTCTTAAAGTTAAAATTTATCCTAACCCTTTTCATGAAAATGTGAAAATTAGTTTTGAACTAAATAATGCAGAAGTAATATTATTAAGAATATATACAATACAAGGCCAATTAATAAATACATTAATAAGCGAAAATAAACTCCCTGGCAAGTATGAAATAATATGGAACGGCAAAGACCTAAACGGAAAGGAGATAAAATCAGGGCTTTACCTCATACGCCTGCAGTCAGGCAGAAACATTCTTACGCGTTCTGTGGAATATATTAAATAAATTGTTTAACCTGCTATTACCCGAACAAAGGAGAAAACCGGTCTGATTTGGAAGACAGGGTCCGGTTTCATAAATGAATATTTAAAATTACTACTTTTGCCTTTGCTCCCCGGATAACTTCGCTTCCGGGATGAACTTTTACCTTTTAATCATGAATTACTATATCATAACAGGAACTTCCAGGGGGATTGGAGAAGCAATCGCAAAAGCCCTTCTTTCAAAAAATAACATGCTATTTTGCATTGCCAGGCATGAATCTGAGGCACTTAAAAAATTGGCGACAGAGAAAGGTGCTTTGATTGACCAGATTACCTTCGACCTGAGCAATTCTGCCGAAATAGGAACTTTAATGGAAAGCATCTTTCGCAAAATTGATCAAAACCGGGCAAAAAAAATTGCTTTGATTAACAATGCGGGATTGTTAGAACCAATAAAACCTGTCCACCGGGCATCTGATGCTGAATTAATTGATCACCTCAATGTAAATCTGATTGGCCCAATTCTATTGACATCAATATTTATTAAAAAGTTCGTATCCTGGCCAATCCCCAAAACTATAATGAATGTTTCTTCAGGAGCTGCCATTAACCCCTATTTCGGATGGAGCCCGTATTGCTCATCCAAAGCCGGATTGAATATGTTTGCAGCAAGTGTTGGAATGGAACAATCATACGAAGAGTTTCCGGTTAAAATTTTCTCAGTTGCCCCGGGAATAGTGGAAACTTCGATGCAGGAACTGATCAGGAATACGGATGAAAAAGATTTCGTTTACAAACAAAAATTTGTTGAGCTAAAAGAGCAGGGCGAACTGGCCGATCCGGATATTACAGGAAGAAAACTGGCTGATCTTATTTTTAGTAACCAGGTTGAACAAGGTGGGTTTACTGACTTACGGTACTAGCAAGAATTTACCACAAAGGTACACCAAGAAGTCACAAAGGAGCACA
>JAGLWB010000265.1 GCA_023133655.1 Bacteroidales bacterium | reverse complement strand
TTCGCTTTATGAATGGAGTATCCTCTTTTAGGGTCGGATGCACCATATACTATTTTTGATAGTTGAGTCCAGAAAGCTGCCCCTGCACACATCACACAAGGTTCAATTGTAACATAAAGAGTGCACCCCTGCAGGTATTTTCCCCCCAGGTAATTTGTTGCAGCTGTGAAAGCCTGCATTTCGGCATGAGCTGTTACATCATTTAATCGTTCGGACAGGTTATAAGCTCTCGAAATAATCTGTTTGTTACACACTATTACTGCGCCAACAGGAACCTCATCAGCATCCAGCGCTTTTTGAGCCTCTTTTAAGGCCTCTTTCATATAGTATGTATCTGAATAGTTTTTTATCATCGTTACAGGTTGTTTTTAGGGAAGTGTTAACCCATATAAAAATTTAAATATATCAACTATTATTGTAAATTTGCACAAATTTTTAGAAAATATCATTTTAAGGGGTATTTATATCTTATATGAAAACCGGAAGAGACATTAATAACAGGCATTTAGGCAATATTTTTGCTATAATTATGATGTTGTTTTTGATTCCTTTCGCTGGCATATCAAATGGCGACGATCATAGCCAGCCACAACATATTACTAATGATCAGCAGCCAGAGGATTGGGAAGAGATTGTTCTTGAAGAGGAATATAAGGCTGGAAGGATGATTATTGAGCATATTATTGATGCCCATGAATGGCATATTCTTTCCATTGGCGAAAAACATGTTGCCATTCCACTTCCTGTTATTTTAGTGTATGAAGGGAAATTGTATACTTTTATATCCGGCAAATTCAACCACGGACATGATGCATACAAAGGATTTAAGGTTGAAACAGCTTATGGTAGTACTAAGGGGAAGATCGTAAGAGTGAAAGATGGCACAATGGAGACCGATACTGCTTCTTCCCTGCCATTAGATCTGTCAATAACCAAAAATGTATTATCCGTTTTTTTCAGTTTAATTATTTTGTCGGTCATTTTTATTTCTGTTGCCCGGTCTTATAAGAAGCGGGCCGGGAAAGCCCCGAAGGGGTTACAATCTTTCCTTGAACCGGTAATCCTTTTTATTCGTGATCTGGCTATTTCTTCAATAGGGGAAAAGAAATATGAGAAATTTATTCCGTATCTTTTAACGTTATTCTTTTTTATTTTATTTAATAACCTTTTCGGCCTTTTTCCTTTTTTTCCGGGAGGTGCCAATGTAACAGGAAATATTGCTGTTACTTTAGTAATGGCTGTTTTCACATTTATTATTACTTCGATAAATGGGAATAAGAATTATTGGAAGCATATTTTTAATACACCAGGAGTTCCATGGTGGTTAAAATTTCCGTTACCGTTGATGCTTGTTATTGAATTGATGGGTGTCCTTACAAAGCCTTTTGTATTAATGATACGTCTTTTTGCCAATATTACAGCCGGGCATATTATTGTACTTGGATTTATCAGTCTGATTTTCATCTTTGGGCATTTACATGTAGGACTAGGTTATTCTGTTTCGCTTGTTTCAGTGTTTTTTGCTGTTTTCATAGGGATGCTCGAGTTGCTGGTTGCTTTCATTCAGGCTTATGTTTTTACGCTTCTTTCAGCAATTTTCTTTGGCATGGCCACAGAAGAACATCATTAACTTTTTTATATAATAATTTGAATTTTTTTATTCATTAATTAAACAATTTACTATGTCATTATTATCAATTTTATTGCAGGCTGCACATGATTTGACTCCTTTTGCGAAATTGGGCGCAGGATTTGGTGCTGCTGTTGCAGCTATCGCTGCCGGGATGGGTATCGGGCAGATAGGCCGGGCTGCTGTGGAATCTATTGCACGTCAACCGGAAGCTGCCGCTGATATTCGTGCCAACCTGATTGTTGCTGCTGCTTTGATAGAAGGTGTAGCCTTCTTTGCAATTGTTGTTTGTTTGCTGATAGTACTTATTTAGCGGCAAACAGAAACAGACTTCACCACCCGGCGGTAGGCCGGGCGGTGAAGTCTTTTAAATCAACAAATATCATTAACTTAATTTAACAAAAGATGGAACTTGTAAGCCCCGGAATAGGCCTGATTTTTTGGATGACCTTATCCTTTGCTATCTTATTATGGATACTTGCTAAGTTTGCCTGGAAACCAATCCTAAAAGCTTTAAAAGACAGGGAAAATACAATTGAACATTCATTGCTGGCTGCTGTTCAGGTTGATGAAAAAATGAAAGCCCTGGAATCTGAATACGAAGAATTACTCAGCCAGGCAAAAGATGAACGGGATGAAATCCTGCAGGAGGCAAGAACAATTAAGAATTCGATCATTGATGAGGCCGGAAAGAAGGCCAGTGAAGAAGCTGATAGGATTCTGGAGTCGGCAAAAGAAAGTATTCATAATGAAAAGAAGGCTGTAATGACTGGCCTTAAGAATCAGCTGGCACAATTATCAATTGATATTGCTGAAAAGCTATTGAGGGAGGAATTATCGAAAACCGAAAATCAGAAAGAGTTGGTTAAAAAATTAATTAACGAAGCCAGGTTGAATTAAAAATTTTATTAGAGAAAGAGATAATTGATGAGAGAAACCCGGATTGCCCGACGATATGCAAAGGCGCTGTTTGATTTTGCCGAGGAACAGAATATCCTTGAGAGGGTAATGGATGATATGTCGCTTGTTTTGCAGGTTTGCAAAACAAGCCGGGATTTTACATTAGTTCTTATTAGCCCAATTATTAAATTTGATAAAAAGTTATTGATTGTTAGTAAGCTCTTTGAAAAGCACTTGCACAAGGTGACTTTTTCATACCTGCAGATTATTATTCGTAAGAAAAGAGAAAGATATATTCCTGATATTGCCAAACAATATATCCGGGAATTCAAGCGCTACAAAGGAATTTCAACAATTGAATTAAAAACTGCCTATGTTGCAGATGATGAGATAAAACAAAAGATATTAATGCTGTTAAAGCGGTTTACTGATGATGAGATTGAGCTTATCGAAAAAGTTGATAAAGACCTGATTGGTGGGTTTGTACTCAATTTTGACGATAAGCAGTTCGATTCCAGTATCTTAATGCAATTACAGCAACTAAAGCGCAATTTTGATATAAATATTTATAGAAAAGGGATTTAACAAAATTATTTAAATACTTAAAAAATGGCAGGAATAAAACCCGCAGAAGTATCTGCTATCTTGCGCCAGCAGTTAGCTGGGGCAATAGAAGAGACTGAGCTCGAAGAGATTGGTACTGTTCTTGAGGTGGGTGATGGTATTGCCCGAATTTACGGCCTATCGAACGTTTTATCCGGTGAATTGATTGAATTTGAGAAGAATGGCCTGAAAGGGATCGTCATGAACCTGGAAGAGGATAATGTTGGAACGGTCTTATTAGGAGAGTCACATGAAATTAAGGAGGGGGATGTTGTAAAAAGAACCCGGCACATAGCATCACTTCAGGTTGGTGAAGGCATGCTTGGTCGTGTGATCAACACCCTGGGTGAACCAATTGACGGAAAAGGGGAGATTACCGGTGAACGGTTTGAAATGCCACTTGAAAGAAAAGCACCGGGAGTTATTTTTCGTCAACCGGTGAATGAACCGTTACAAACCGGAATTAAAGCTATTGATGCAATGATCCCCATTGGCCGCGGTCAACGGGAGCTTATCATTGGTGACCGGCAAACAGGGAAAACCGCCATTGCCATCGATACCATAATAAACCAGCGTGAGAATTATGAAAAAGGTGAACCGGTTTTTTGTATTTATGTAGCTATAGGACAAAAAGGTTCTACTATTGCTCAGATTGCAAAAATATTGGAAGAGAGTGGCGCTATGCCATATACTGTTGTGGTCACTGCTACTGCCTCTGAACCGGCCGCTATGCAGTTTTATGCTCCGTTTGCAGGCGCTTCCATTGGTGAATATTTCAGGGATACCGGCCGGCCGGCTCTGATCATTTTCGATGACCTTTCAAAACAGGCTGTTGCTTATCGTGAAGTTTCGTTGCTGTTGCGCCGTCCGCCAGGCCGGGAAGCCTATCCGGGAGATGTTTTCTATTTGCATTCACGCTTATTGGAACGTGCTGCCAGAATCATCTCTTCTGATGTAGTTGCAGCTCAGATGAATGACCTGCCGGAATCTATTCGCCCAATGGTTAAAGGGGGTGGATCTCTTACCGCATTGCCAATTATTGAAACACAGTCCGGTGATGTTTCGGCCTATATCCCAACCAATGTTATTTCAATTACTGATGGGCAGATATTCCTGGAGACAAACCTTTTTAATGCTGGCATTCGCCCGGCTATTAATGTAGGTATTTCTGTTTCGAGGGTAGGTGGCAATGCTCAGATTAAATCGATGAAAAAAGTGGCAGGAACCCTTAAGCTCGACCAGGCACAATACCGGGAGCTGGAAGCGTTTTCTAAATTCGGATCCGACCTTGATGCAACAACAAAAGCTGTACTTGATAAAGGTGCCCGTAATGTTGAGATACTTAAACAACCCCAATATTCACCGGTGAAAGTGGAAGATCAAATCGCTATCATTTATTGTGGCACTAAAGGCCTTTTAAAAGATGTTCCAGTTAAATATATCAGCAAATTTGAAGAGGAATACATTCATCTTTTGCAAATGCGTCATCAGGAGGTACTTACCTCTCTTCGTGAAGGAAAACTAACTGACGGTGCGATAAAGGTTATGGAAGAAACCGCAAATGATCTTGCGAAAAAATTTATTCGAAAGAGTAAAGAAAATTTAGATGTCTAATTTAAAAGAAGTCAGAACAAGAATTGCATCTGTTAAATCCACAAAACAGATCACCAGCGCCATGAAAATGGTTGCCGCATCTAAATTGCGGAAAGCGCAGAATGCCATTTTACAACTTCGCCCCTATGTGAATAAACTTCAGGAGATACTTCAAAGTATTAGTGCCAGCCTTGAAAGTTCCGGAGAAAATATTTATTCTCGCCAAAACGAAGTTAATAATGTTTTACTTGTTGTTCTTACCTCTAACAGAGGATTATGTGGTGCTTTTAACTCCAATGTTATTAAAGTTACTACAAGGCAAATAGAAGCGAATTATGCTTCTTACTTGAAAGCCGGCCGGTTAAACCTGATCACTATTGGCAAACATGCTTCCGAGTACTTTAAAAAACACAATTATCCGGTTGTTGAAAGATATGATGATATTTATGACTCCCTGACATTTGATAATGTTGTGCCCATTGCAGAAAAAGTAATGAATGAATATGCAGAGGGGAAATACGATCATGTCGAAATCATTTATAATCAATTTAAAAATGCTGCTGTACAGCAGCTCCTGATTGAACAATATCTGCCGGTAAAATCGGATGTCGATCTGGAATTTGGAGAGGTATTCATCGACTATATTTTTGAGCCTTCGAAGGAAGAGATTGTTAATGAACTGATCCCGAAATCCCTGAAACTGCAGCTTTTTAAAGCTTTATTAGACTCTTATGCTTCAGAGCAGGGTGCCCGAATGACTGCCATGCATCTTGCCACAGATAATGCTACGGAACTTCTTAAAGAATTAAAGGTGTCGTATAACAAAGCGCGACAGGCATCTATCACAAATGAGATTCTGGAGATCGTAAGTGGGGCTGAAGCGTTGAAAGGGTAAATGGGAAATACGATGGAAACACAATAATAATTCATAGTTAAGCTTGAAGCTTATGTCTTGAGGCTTGCAGCAAATACAAACGTCATGATAGGAAAAAAAATTGAAGAAGCAATTTTAAAACAGATTCAGGTTGAAGAGCAATCTTCACGTATTTATATGGCGATGGCTTCGTGGTGTGAAGTAAATGGATTTCCGGGTGCCGCAAAATTTTTGTTCACGCATTCCGATGAGGAAAGAATGCACATGACCAAACTTATTAATTATCTTAACGATAAGGGTGGGTATGCCCGATTAAAAGATCTTGACGCCCCGGAGTATAAATTTAAATCCCTTTTGGATATTTTCGATCAGGTTTTAAAGCATGAAGAGTTTGTTACGGCATCAATTAATAAACTTTTTGAAATTGCGTTCGGTGAAAAGGATTTTACCACCAGCCAGTTTCTTCAATGGTACATTGAAGAGCAGATTGAAGAAGAAAGTATGTTTAAAGGAATACTTGACAAGTTCAGGTTAGTTGGTGAACAGACAGGTGGGTTGTTTCACCTGGATAAGGAGCTTGAAGCTCTGGCAAACGCTGGACCAAAGGAAGAATTCCTTTAATAGCAATCTATGAGAGAGCAATTATTATATTATCAAAAATATATATTTTGGTTTGCTGTTGGTATTGCATTTCTTTTTTCAATTCTTTTTTTTGATTTAAAAATAAGCATTGGAGGTGATGATTCCGGTTATATTTTAGGAGCTAAAAATTTTTTAGAGGGCATTAATTTTCCGACGTGGCATGGCTCATTTTACCCTATTTTTTTAACCCCCTTTTTATGGGTTTTCGGGATTAATCTACTTATTTTTAAAATTCTGTCAATTCTATTGATAATAGGGCATTTAGTGTTTTTTTATAAAACTTTTTCGGACAATAAAATCCCAACAACTGTTTTTTACTTTTGTCTTATTATCACTGCGGTTAGTTCGCACATTGCTGTTTCTGCCAGCACAACATATAGTGAACCACTTTTTATGTTCCTGCAGGCAGTGACAATTTATTATTTTCTTTTGCTTGATCGTAAAACTGAAATTAATAAGGAATATTTCAGTGCGCTCTGGAAAAATTGGCTTTTATTGGGATTGTTTATGTTTCTATTAAGCACAACACGTAATGTTGGACTGGGGATAGTGATTTCAGTTGTTCTTTATTTATTATTAAGAAAAAAGTTTCTTCCCGCGTTCCTCTCGGTTATATTTTGGGGATTTTTCTATTTTTTATTCAACATTTATAAGAAAGTTGTTTGGAATATTGAGGGAGTTGGATTTTCAAATCAGTTACAAAATATTTCTTATAAGCATTTTTATGACCATTCGCAGGGAACTGAAAATTTTATTGGGTTTGTTAATAGATTTATTGATAATTCAAATTTATATTTATCAAAACATTTGTCTATGATGTTGGGGGTTAGACCCCTGAGTTCCACTATAGTTAGCCCCGCATTAACTATATTTTTTATAATCCTCTTTGTTGTTTCTTTTTATTTTGTTTTTAAGAAATACAAGCAATTATTATTTATTGGGATTTATATTGCAGTAATGCTAGGTGTGACATTTGTTACACAACAAAAGCATTGGGATCAGGAGCGATTAATATTAATATATTTACCATTAATATGTGTTTTTATAGGAGTTGGGTTTTATGAACTATTTCATTTAAAACTTTTTAAAAAAATACGACTGGTTCCATTTATTGTTTTCAGTCTTTTATGCCTATCCGTATTTTATCAGTCAATTAGAAGAATTGATATTACTAGCCTACAAAAAAATATCAAAGGCGATATATACTATGGTTATACCGAAGATTGGGTAAATTACCTTAAGATCAGTGAGTGGGCTGGTAATAACCTATCGGATGATGCCGTTATTTTATGTAGAAAAGCAAGCATGTCAGAAATTTATGGGCAAAGAGAATTTTTTGGAATTTTTCGCTCCCCTTCAACAAATCCTGATAGCGTTTATTATTTTTTTGAGAAGAATGGAATAACTCATGTAATTATGGGAAGTTTAAGGAAGTTTTCCAAAACCAAGACTCAATATACGATCACTACTATACGAAAAACCCTTATGTCCTATATTTTAAAGTATCCGCTTAGCTTCAATCTGGTGCATAAGATTGGAGAATCTGAGCCGGGATATTTATTTGAGGTTGTTAAAAAGAAAAATTTAAATGATGAAGAGTTAATACGTATTATTAATTCATCAATAATTATCAACCCCAATGCCTCCTATTATTATATTCTTGGTGGTAGAAAAATGTTAGAAAAAAAGAAATTCAATGATGCTAAAGCCTACTATAACAGAATGATACAACTTGATACAGAGAAAAAGTTTTTTCAAGCTTATTTTGGTCGTGGTGTTGCATATCTTGAACTTCATGAGTATTCAAAGGCAATAAATGATTTTTTGGAGGTTGTCAAAATTAAGCCTGAAAATGCAGAAGCCTGGTATAATTTAGGATTATGCTATAATAAATTAGAAAACATTAAAACAGCCAATGAAGTTTTTTTGAAAGCTAGAGAATTAGGGTATTCTTCTAATTAGTGCCTCTAAGAAAAC
>JAGLWB010000264.1 GCA_023133655.1 Bacteroidales bacterium | reverse complement strand
TGACTTCCGCCATCCGTTGTCCGTCGCCCGTCTCCAATATCAAGGTTTATCAACCCAAAATTGTTGGTCGTTGCAGTATGTGTTTCCTGATAAACAGCAGGCCCATCTACATCTCCTTGTAGAATGATGATCTTAATACTGACCTGCTGGTTACTGAGGATGTTTCCGGCTTTATCTCTGGCAATTGCCTGATAATTAAAAGCCTGTGGTGCCTGGGCTATTAACTGAGTAATGCCAAATAACACCAACACTAAGATAAGTAGTGATTTTTTCATAGCATAAAGAATTTAAGGTTTAAAAACCTATAAAGTTAGTCTATTATAGAGGGAAAGTCAAGGTGCTCCAGGCTGGAACACTTGGCGTGAAGTTCAGGATTATTAATATGTATGGCATTAGCGCCAATGGTAAAATCTCAGGGGATGGTAATGGGAGGCGTAAATTGTTGTGTGTCAGCCTCACTGTTAATGATAGAAATATTCTTTCATCCGGTTAAAAATGCTTTTGTCTTTACTCGATGGGTTTGGTATAAAGTTTTTGGCATTTCTGAGCTGTTCCAGCGTATCTTTTTCCTCTTTAGATAATGATTTTGGCGTCCAGATATTGATATTGACCAGCAGGTCACCTCTTCCATACCCATTAATACTTGGTAGGCCTTTTCCTTTCAGTCGCAGTACTTTGCCTGGTTGTGTTCCTGGCGCTATTTTAATACGTGCTTTTCCTTCAATGGTTGGAACCTCAATTGTTGTCCCCAGTGCTGCTTCAGGAAAGCTAAGATATTGATCAAAAATGAGGTTGTTGTTATCTCTGAAAAGTTTAGGGTGGGTTGCTTCCTCGATAAGGACAATTATATCGCCGGGAATACCTCCACGTGCTGCAGCATTTCCTTTTCCCGTGACCGTGAGTTGCATTCCTTCTGCTACGCCTGCAGGGATTTTTATTGCAATAATGTCTTCTCCTTTCATGATGCCATGCCCTGCACATGCATTACAACGGTTGGTAATGATTTTACCTTCTCCACCGCAACTTGGGCAGGTGGAAGAGGTTTGCATCTGTCCAAGGAAAGTATTTGTTATACGGGTAACCTGACCAGACCCGTGGCAGGTTGAACAAGTGCTAAATGATGATCCTCCTGCAGCGCCGGTGCCACGACAGGTTTTACATGAAATGTATTTCCGAACTTTTATTTTCTTTTCAACGCCTTTGGCAATTTCTTCTAATGTTAATTTTACTTTAACCCTTAAATTTGATCCCTTTGTGGTACGCCTTCTTTGTTGCCTTGAGGTTGTCCCAAATCCATAACCCCCGAATCCGGAAAATGCATCCCCGAATATATCACCAAATTGACTAAAAATATCATCCATTGACATGCCGCCACCAAAACCGTGTCCGGCGGCACCACCAAGACCGGCATGACCAAATTGGTCATATTTCTGGCGTTTCTCTTGATTGTTCAGCACTTCATAAGCTTCCGCTGCTTCTTTGAATTTATCTTCAGCATCCTTATCATCCGGGTTTTTATCCGGGTGATATTTAAGCGCCATCTTACGATATGCCTTTTTGATTTCGTTGCTGTCAGCATCTTTTGAAACACCTAATATTTCGTAATAGTCGCGTTTTGCCATTGAATGTTTTTTGTTAAGTGTGCAGAACTTGAAATTTTAATTCCCAATAACCACTTTTGCGTATCTGATAACTTTACCATTTAACTGATATCCTTTTTCAGTCTGGTCAATCACCTTTCCAACCATATCTTTCGATGGGGCTTTGAATTTTGTAACTGCCTCGTGATGGTCTGTATCGAAAACTTTACCTATTGCGTCTATTTCTTCTAATCCTTTCTGAACTAAAGTGTTTTTGAATTTGTTATAAATTAATTTTTCTCCTTCTCTGATAGCTGAAATGTTGTCGGTCTCCTCGGATGATTTTATAGCTCTTTCAAAATCATCTAATATGGGTAATAGGTCAACCATCAGCCCTTCAGCAGCTGTTTTATATAATTCTTGTTTTTCTTTAGCAGTTCTTTTACGGTAATTATCAAACTCAGAATATAGACGTAAGTATTTATCATTCAGGTCATCTAGTTTTTCCTGTGCTTTAGTCGTTTTAGTTGTTTTGGTTGTTTCGGCTTTTTTTACTCTTACTTTTTTTTTTGTGCTTTTACCTTTCGCGCTCTTGTCCATTTGTTACATCTTAAATGTTAAATGAAAAAAATTAAATATTAAATGTGATGCCACAATATATTGGCATTTTAGTTTTTAAACAAATAGCCTGCCATTCCAATGATAACGACAATTTGTCAGTAAAAACGAAATAATTTATAAAAAGGAGTTTATAGGTGACAAAAAGACCTTGAGATTAAGCAAGTTTAAAGTCTTTAAGGATGTTGTACTCTTTCGATTGAAGCGCCTAATTTTCGGAGACGGCTGTCAATATTTTGGTAGCCTCTGTCGATTTGTTCGATATTATGGATAACACTTTGCCCTTCTGCTGATAGCGCCGCGATTAAAAGGGCAACGCCTGCACGAATATCGGGTGAAGTCATTTCAATTCCTCTAAGGGGTTGATAATGGTCAAGGCCGATAACTGTTGCACGGTGTGGATCACACAATATGATCTGAGCGCCCATATCAATAAGCTTATCTACAAAAAACAAACGACTCTCAAACATTTTTTGATGTATTAGCACACTTCCTTTAGTTTGTGTTGCAACAACCAGTGCAATGCTAATCAGATCGGGAGTAAAGCCAGGCCATGGAGCATCAGATATTGTCATGATAGACCCATCCATAAATGTTTCTACACGGTAATGCTCTTGAGCCGGAATAAATAAGTCGTTCTTTTTTTGCTCGATGGTGATGCCTAACCTGCCAAATACTTCCGGAATAATACCTAAGGATGCACGATTAACATTTTTGATTGTGACAGAAGATTGCGTCATGGCTGCAAGCCCAATAAAACTACCAATTTCGATCATATCAGGAAGAAGCTTATGAACACAACCTTTAAGGTACTTAACTCCTTCAATTGTTAACAAATTTGAACCAACCCCACTAATTTGCGCTCCCATGTTATTAAGCATATTGCATAACTGTAAAATATAGGGTTCGCAGGCGGCATTAAAAATGGTTGTTTTTCCTTTTGCGAGAACAGCAGCCATAATAATATTAGCCGTTCCTGTTAATGATGCTTCGTCGAGGAGCAAAGAAGAGCCTTTAAGGGTATTTGCCGTCCCAACATAACATCCTGTTGAGGTGTTGTAATTAAATTCGGCACCAAGTTGTATTAATCCCGTAAAGTGCGTATCGAGTCTTCTTCTTCCAATTTTATCACCTCCGGGCATTGGGATATGAACGATATGAAAACGAGCCAATAAAGGCCCCATAATCATGATAGATCCTCTAATTGATCTTGCTTTGTTACGAAAATCATCCGAATTTAAATAAGCCAGATCAATATTGTCAGCAAGAAAAGAATATGATTCAGAAGCTGTTTGAGTTACTTTAACCCCTAAGCCTTTTAGCAATTCTATCAGGTTGTTGACATCTCTAATATTCGGGATGTTTTTTATTTGAATTTTTTCAGAAGAGAGAAGGGTAGCACAAATGACCTGTAAAGCTTCATTTTTTGCTCCCTGGGGTTCAATTTCTCCATTAAGCTGGTGGCCTCCGGAAATTATGAAAGAGCTCATTTAGTATAGGATCTATAACCTTTATCTTTCCTTGATCTATTGTTGTTGCTCCCGCCGGAATAGTTTTCCTTCTTGGCTTTTTTCTTTTTAGTCATTGCCAGGATATCGTGTGTTTGATTTAGCCTAATATCTTCACTAAGTACCAGCTTGTTTTTTGACAAAGCCTTAAGGTGTGTGGTAATAAGGTCATCACTCACAGATTCTCTGTTCCAGATTAAATAAGATTTTTTCATATGGTTGGCTATTGTTTTAACCAATGCCTCTTTTTCAGGACCATCAGGATAGTCATTTGCTTTTTCAATAATAGAGATAATATTTTTGCCGTAATGACGGAATTGAATATCTTCACTCCTGTATTCCAGCCTATTTGGTTTTTTATTAATTTCTTGGTGGGTGGGCGGAGGAAAAGGCGAATCTACATCGAGTTTATAATCAGCAATAATATGTATATGATCCCATAGTTTGTGTTTGCTATCACCTATATCTCTTGATTGTGGGTTCATTTGTCCCATCACTTGAACGACAAATTTAGCAAGTTGCGTCCTTTTTTCTCTATCATCTATAGTGAGCAGGTATTCAACCATTTTTTGAATATTCCTGCCGTACTCACTTATTATCAGTTTATTACGGGTTGTGTTGTAGTCCATTACTATTTAGAATTGAATTTAGAATTGAAAATTGTAAGTTGAAACGCAATGTGTTGATTGAAAACGGGAGTAATTTTTTTTTGTGATTTTTGGAATTTTGAATTAGTCTCTAAATTTCAGTTTGCAAATATACGCTTT
>JAGLWB010000263.1 GCA_023133655.1 Bacteroidales bacterium | reverse complement strand
GATATAACTACAATTGTTTTAACAGGGGTTGAGGATATAGATCTTGCTATTTCTGCAATGAAACTGGGAACCTTTGACTATATGTTGAAACCTGTTGATGAAGAAAAATTATTGGCTACACTGAACTCAGTGGTTAAAAAGAAAGAACTACATATAACAGGAGCCAAATTAAAAAAACCTTCTTTCAGTGGTTTGGAACATAAAGAAGCATTCAGTAAGATAATTACACAGAATGACGAAATGATAAATATTTTTCACTATGTTGAAAAATTTGCAGCTACTGATAATAGTATTTTAATATGGGGCGAAAGTGGTTCGGGTAAAGAATTAATTGCAGAAGCTATTCATAAAATAAGTAACAGGAGAAATAAAAAATTCGTAGCAGTTAACGCCGGAACGTTTGCTAATGAATTATTCTCGTCTGAATTTTTCGGATACGAAAAAGGTGCTTTTACAGGTGCTGAGAAAAACAAAACCGGATTTATTGAAGAGGCTGATGGTGGAACACTGTTTTTAGATGAAATTGGCGAACTTTCTCTGCCAATCCAGGTAAAACTCCTAAGGGTACTGCAAGAAGAGGAATTCTATAAATTAGGATCAACTAAAAATTTAAAAGTAGATCTTAGAATAATTGTAGCAACAAATAAAAATTTGTTTGAAGAAATTAATACCGGGAATTTCCGTAAAGACCTGTTTTTCAGACTTAACATTAATTCAATAAAACTTCCTCCGCTAAGAAATCGAAAAGAAGATATCACTCTGTTGGCTAATTATTTCTTAAAAAAGTTTAATAAAAAATATAAGAAAGAAATTAAGAGAATATCAAAACCGGTTATTAATTGTTTGAAAAATTATTTTTTCCCGGGTAATGTCAGAGAACTAATGAACTTAATAAACAGCGCTGTTGTTATTGAATCAAGTAGTGAAATACAAATGAAATCACTTCCCGGTTATTGTATGGAAAACATGAGTGCCTCCACCGATCTTGTTGATGACACAGCACCTTCTTCATTAAAAGAAGTAGAAAAAAATCATCTGAGAAAAGTTTTATCCTATACAAACGGCAACAAATCAAAAGCAGCGAAAATTCTTGGAATTTCACGTGTTACCCTGCTCTCCAAGATAAAACAATACAAAATTATTGATTAAACTAAAAATTTAATAATTCTACTACACTCTCTTTATCACAATCCATTTCTTAACCCCATCCAGCAATTATAAATATCTTCAAGTGAAGCGAAATCACGGCTTTTCAGGGAATAATGCAGGCTAATAAGCAATAATTTATAGATATAGCAAGAAATAGGAATAATTCAGGTTAGGCCTTTAAAAAAAACCGTTAACTTTATAAAGTTTATGGATGAATCATTTAATTTAAATAAAAGGTATCAGAAATTACTTACCGAAAAACACGAACGGTTAAAAGAACTGGCGTGTATAAACCAGACTACGGCTATTATTAGAGAAGGAAAATCCATTGAGGAGACCTTACAGCAAATCGCATTAATTATTCCGAAAGCCTGGCAATATCCTGATTATACAGTTTGCCGTATTCTTTTTAATGATATTGAATATAAAACTCCCAATTTCAAGAAAACTAAATGGGCTCAAACTCATAAATTTAAAACCATTGATGATCAGAAAGGCCGTGTTGAAGTAATTTATCTTAAGCAATTTCCTGAAGAGAATGAAGGCCCTTTCCTGAAAGAAGAACGCCATTTGATTGAAAACCTGGGGAATATTATTTCAGGTTTTATCAATAGTGTCAAGGCACGGGAAATCATCCGGAAAACCAACTTACAGGAATCTCTGCAATTGGAAAGCACAAAAGAGGAGGTAAAATCTCTAACCAGCCGACAGCTGCTTCAGAAGTTCCTCGATAGAAATAATGCTGACAGGGATCTGTTCCATGATCTAATGCCTTTTAAAGTAAAAGAAATCCTCCTTGTTGCAAATCTGTATGATGCTTATACAATTGAAGGGGAGGGTCGGTTTTCCGATCACATTCTTGGAGAATATTATCATTTGAATCTAACCTCGATGCCAAGAGTGACCGGTGTTTCCTCTGAAGAAGAAGCCTTTGAGCGACTAAAATTAAGACATTTCGACCTGATTATCCTGATGTTGGGAGTGGATAAGAAAACACCTCTAAAACTTTGCAGAAAAATAAAAGAGAAATACCCGTATATCCCGACATTCTTTTTACTTAACAATAGCAATGATATACCTTTAATTGAGACTGAAAAAAAGAAATCAACACCATTTGACCGGTATTTTGTCTGGACAGGAGAATCCAATATATTCTTTGCAATGGTTAAGTTGCTCGAAGATGAAGTTAATGTTGAAAATGATACTAAAATTGGCTTTACAAGGGTGATTTTATTGGTTGAAGACTCTTCTGATTATTATTCGCGTTATCTTCCGATGCTTTATGGATTGGTACTCGAGCAGACGAAACGGTTAATTGAGGATGTCGGTACCGATGAATTTTATAAAGTATTAAAACTCAGAGCCAGACCTAAAATTTTATTGGCAGTAAATTTTGAGGAAGCTTTAACTGTAATCAATAAGTATAAAGATTTTCTTCTCTGTGTAATTTCCGACGTGAGATTTCCAAGAGACGGGAAACTAGATGAAAATGCGGGTTTCAATTTAATCCGGTTTGTGAAAAAGGAACTAAAAAACCTGCCAACTGTCTTACAATCATACGATCCCGATAATGCCAAATTTGCGCATAAACTCAATTCAACTTTTATCAATAAAAAATCCGAAACCCTCTCTCAGGATCTGAAAAGTTTTATCAATTATTATTTGGGATTTGGGCACTTTGTATACCGCGATAACCAGGGACGCCAGATTGCCATAGCAAAGTCCATGAAAGAATTCGAGTCCTATCTGAAAACGATTCCTGAGGATTCTCTTATCTATCATGCTATGAAAAACCATTTTTCGTTGTGGTTAATGGCCCGTGGAGAAGTCGAGATAGCAAAGATTATCAATCCAGTGAAGATTTCTGATTTTGAGAATCTGAAAGAACTACGGGAATTTCTTATTAGTATCATTCGAAAAAGAAGAAGGGAACAGGAAAGAGGCAAAATTGTAACGTTTGAGGAATTATCCGTAGTGGATGAAAGCAATATTGTTAGTATTGCAGCCGGCTCCCTGGGTGGAAAGGGAAGAGGGCTGGCTTTCGTTAATACATTAATTTATAATTTCGATTTTGTTCAATTAACACCTCACATTAATATCAAAACTCCCATAACATCAATTATCGGTACGGATGAATTTGATATTTTCCTTGAAAAAAACCATTTATATGAAAAGTTGCAAAACGAACAGGATTATGAGAAAATAAAACAACTTTTCCTAAAAAGTTCAATTTCCTATAACCTTGAAAAGAAATTGAAAATCCTGTTGAAACTAATCACCAAACCCATTGCAATCCGTTCTTCCAGCTTGTTTGAAGATTCCCTGACTCAACCCTTTTCGGGTGTTTTCGGAACCTACATCCTTCCAAATAATCATTCTGATTTTAATGTTCGGTTCAAACAAGCTGCTAATGCAATTAAACTGGTGTATGCATCAATCTATTCAAAAAATGCGCGCACCTATTTCAAGGCAATTAATTATAATATCGATCAGGAAAAAATGGCAATCGTCCTGCAGGAAGTAGTGGGAAATCAGTATGGTGATTACTTTTATCCGCATATCAGTGGTACAGCTCAATCACATAACTATTATCCTATAGCTCATATGCAACCCGAAGAAGGATTTGCAGTTGCAGCAGTAGGATTAGGGCAATATGTTGTTGCCGGCGAAAAAGCCCACCGGTTTTCCCCTTTTTACCCGGGGTTAGAGATATGCGCAACAAATGAACAAGTAAGAAACTCTCAGGTTTATTTTTACGCTGTAAATATGGGGAAAAAAGATATTAACCTGTTGGAAGGCGAAAATGCGGGCTTGATTAAACTGGATATCAGCGAATCAGAAAAACATGGTGCTTTAAAACATTGTGCCTCAGTATATAATTCCGAAAATGACAACATTATCCCCGGGCTTGATATCATAGGTCCAAGAGTTATCAACTTTGCCAATATCTTAAAGTATGATTATATTCCTCTGGCTCAAACTATCAGGTTTATCCACGATATTGTAAGAGAAGCATTAGGTTCGCCGGTTGAAATAGAATACGCGGTAAATCTTAATAAGGATAAAAATGGGAAAGCTTCGTTTTACCTGCTGCAGATAAAACCTTTGGTGGGAACTGATACAAATCATAAAATCGATCTGGATAAAATTGAGAAGGATAAGGTTTTGTTATATTCTGAAAGAAGCATGGGAAATGGGATAATAGAAGATATTTATGATGTCATTTTTATTGATAAAAATAAATTTGATAAAACCAAGACACTTGAAATGACAACTGAAATCGAAGGTCTAAACCAGAAAATGCTCGATAAGAAACGCAACTACATTTTAATTGGCCCGGGAAGGTGGGGAACACGCGACAGGTTTATTGGAATACCTGTGGCATGGCCTCAAATATCCAATGCAAAAGTCATTGTGGAAATGAGTATGAAGGATTTTCCATTGGATGCATCCCTGGGTTCTCATTTCTTTCATAATCTCACTTCAATGAATATTGGTTATTTTTCAGTAGATCATACCTCCATGAAAAATTTTATCCAGTGGGACGTATTGGAAAAACAGAAATTGGTAAGAAAAACCAAATATTTTCGGCATGTTCGTTTCAATAAGCCTTTGAAAATAATTATGGATGGAAAGAAAAGAAAATCGTTGATTACGTGGTAGAATGTAAATGATACAACTTATTTCACTTGCTTCCTGTATCAAAGTAAATATATCATCTCTCACAATATATTTTTTTGCACTTTTACTAACTTAACATTTTACGATATCTGTATGATCACAGCCAGAATTCTTGTTGTATCTTTCTGATAACGTGTTGTTTTCGTCAAAATCAAATTACAAAACATGTTCTATAAATTGTTTTTACTTACTGAAAAAATATATATGTTTGCCGGATAACAAAAACTTAAAAAAATAAATATCATGGATCCAAGAGTTGAACAATTCATGTCAAATGTTATTTCCAAAAACCTCGGTGAAGTAGAATTTCATCAGGCAGTTCAGGAGGTAGCCGAATCTATTATCCCTTTCGTTGAAGAAAATCCAAAATATAAACATGCAAAAATTCTGGAAAGAATTGCTGAACCTGAGAGGGTGATCTTATTCCGGGTACCATGGTTGGATGATAAGGGGGAAGTACAAATTAATAAAGGGTACCGGATTGAAATGAACAGTGCTATAGGACCTTATAAAGGAGGGTTGCGATTTCACCCCACTGTTAATCTGGGAATTCTTAAGTTTCTTGCATTTGAGCAGGTATTTAAAAACAGCCTGACTACACTCCCGATGGGTGGTGGTAAAGGTGGTTCCGATTTCGATCCGAAAGGAAAATCTGACAACGAAGTGATGAAATTCACTCAAAGCTTTATGACCGAACTTTTCCGTCACATTGGGCCAAATACTGATGTGCCAGCCGGTGATATTGGTGTTGGAGGCAGAGAAATTGGTTTTCTGTTCGGCCAGTACAAGCGCCTGAGAAATGAATTTACAGGTGTGCTTACAGGAAAAGGTATTGAATGGGGAGGAAGTCTTATCAGACCTGAAGCTACAGGCTATGGTTCAGTTTATTTTGCCGAGGAGATGCTAAAAACCCGTAATGATTCAATGAAAGGCAAAATTGTAACTGTTTCAGGTTCAGGTAATGTTGCCCAATACGCAACAGAAAAGGCTACCGAACTTGGAGCTAAGGTAGTTACCTTCTCCGATTCAGGTGGAACCATATACGATCCGAATGGTATAGATAAAGACAAGCTTGCTTTTGTAATGGAACTGAAGAATATTAAAAGAGGCAGGATAAAGGAATATGCTGAAAAATACAGTGTTGAATACTTTGAAGGAGAAAGACCATGGAATATAAAGTGTGATGTTGCATTACCTAGTGCAACTCAAAATGAGATTACTGAAGAAGATGCAAAAACTCTCATAGCTAATGGATGTTACTGTATCTCAGAAGGTGCAAACATGCCCAGTGTACCCGAAGCTATTGAAGTTTATCTGGATAAGAAGATCCTGTACGGTCCGGGTAAAGCTGCAAACGCCGGTGGAGTTGCAGTATCCGGTCTTGAGATGACACAAAATTCTATGCGCCTGCCATGGTCACGAGAACAAGTGGATGAGCGCCTGCAACAGATCATGATTAATATTCATGAGACATGTGTAAAGTTTGGTACTAAAGATGATGGCTTTATTAACTATGTTGATGGGGCTAACATCGGAGGGTTTGTGAAAGTTGCAGATGCTATGCTCGCACAGGGTGTAGTATAAGAAAAACCTACCAATCTGACTGAAATATGGCTGCCTCGAAATTGAGGTGGCCCTTTTTTTATTTTATTATATAATTAGAGTGTAAAGATGCAATTTATTGATACTCATTCACATCTGTACTTGCCTGAATTCGATAATGACCGTGATGAGGTAATAAACAGAGCTGTCCGGCAGGGAATAGAGAAAATATGTCTTCCCAATATAGACACCCGGTCAGTTAAACCAATGATGGGTCTTGTAAATAAATATCCTGATTTTTGCTTTCCTATGATGGGGCTTCACCCAACCTCGGTGAGAAAAAATTACCGTGATATACTTAAAAAAGTTAAGGAGCATCTTCTAAAAAAGAACTTCATTGCTATAGGTGAAATTGGCATTGACCTTTATTGGGATGATACCTATAGAAAAGAACAAATGAAAGCTTTCAGAGAACAAATTACTCTTGCTATCGATAATCACCTGCCGGTAGTTATCCATATCAGGGAATCATTTGATGAGGTATTTCAAATACTTGATGAATTTAAACCTGATTACCCAAAAGGAATATTTCATAGTTTTACCGGTAATTTAAATCAGGCCCACCGTGCCATAGCAATGGGATTTAAACTTGGCATAGGCGGGATTGTTACTTTTAAGAACGCCGGACTTGATAAGGTAGTAAAAGATATCGATCCTAAACATATTGTTCTTGAAACTGATTCTCCTTACCTGGCACCTGTTCCAAAACGCGGAAAAAGAAATGAAAGTTCATACCTGGTTTATAC
>JAGLWB010000262.1 GCA_023133655.1 Bacteroidales bacterium | reverse complement strand
AAAAAAAGAATCAACTAATTGATGTGAATAACTTTCGTTATTGTTATTTCCCAAACAAAAACGCTTCAATCCCTTTCACAGCGCGGTAACCATCGGCAATAGCACTGATGGCATCAGCACGAGTATTGAATTTGAATTTTTCACCTACCCTTTCACCTAACCCTGTTTTTATTACCTTTGCCGGAAACATAATCCATCATGCCCCAGCAAAAAAAACTCTTTCTTCTCGATGCCATGGCTCTTATCTACCGGGCCTATTTTGCACTGAGTAAAAACCCACGAATGACATCGTATGGACTCAATACCTCTGCCATTATGGGCTTTGCCAATAGCCTGTACGATGTTCTAAAAAATGAAAAGCCGACGCATATTGCCGTAGCTTTCGATTCGAGAAAACCCACTGTACGGCATGAAGTATTTAAAGAATACAAAGCCAACCGCGAAGAGATGCCAGAAGATATTGCCACTGCCCTCCCCTACATCGAACGCCTGATAAAAGCATTCAACATACCTGTTTTTGCCGTGGAGGGGTATGAAGCAGACGATATTATCGGAACTGTAGCAAAACAAGCCGAAAAACAAGGGTTCACCACTTATATGATGACTCCGGATAAAGATTTCGCTCAACTGGTTTCTAACAATACCTTCGTCTACAAACCTGCCAGGATGGGAAACAAGGCTGAAGTACTTGGCGTGAAAGAAGTTTGTGAAAGATTCAACATCAATCAACCCATACAGGTAACTGATATTCTTGGTTTGTGGGGAGATGCCTCAGATAATATTCCTGGTGTTCCGGGTATTGGTGAGAAAACAGCTAAAAAACTTATCGGTGAGTTTAACACCATCGATAACCTGCTGCAGAACACCGATAAGTTAAAGGGGAAGATGAAAGAAAATGTTGAAGCGTATGCTGATCAGGCCCTTTTGTCAAAACAGTTGGCAACCATCATCCTTGACGTTCCGGTTGACTTTGACGAAGGAAAACTCTCTGTAACAGACCCTGATATTCCCAAATTAAAAAAACTCTTTAACGAATTGGAATTCAGGGTGTTTGCCAAAAGACTTTTTACTGATCTCTCCTTGAAACAAAGTGACACCGGATCTCCCGAAGAGTTACAAAAAAATCTTTTTACCGGTGCACCTGAACCGGGAGATCTGTCTGAAGAAGAGGTTGAAAAAGCCAGCATTCAAACCACTGATCATACATATCATCTAATTAACACAAAAGAAAAACGCGAAGCATTGATCAGGGCGTTGGCAAAACAACCCTCTTTTTGCTTTGACACAGAGACAACAGGGTTGGATGCCAATAACTCGGAACTCGTAGGTGTTTCGTTTTCCTTCAAGCCGCATGAAGCTTATTATGTGCAACTTCCTGAAAATTATAACGAAACCCTGCAAATAATTACAGAATTCAAACCGGTTTTCGAGAATCCGGATATTGAAAAGATCGGGCAGAACCTGAAGTTCGATATTTCAATCCTTAAATGGTATGATGTTGAAGTGAAAGGGAAACTATTTGACACCATGCTGGCTCATTACCTGCTTCAACCTGATATGCGCCATAACATGGATGTGCTGGCCGAATCATACCTCAACTATAAACCGATCCCCATTGAATCATTAATAGGGAAAAGAGGAAAGAATCAATTAAGTATTCGCCTTATTGATACAGATATAATTAAAGAATATGCCGCAGAAGATGCAGATGTAACATTTCAACTGAAACAGGTTTTTAAACCTTTACTGGAAGAGACAAAAACAGTGAACCTTTTTAATGATATTGAAGTCCCGCTGGTTCCCGTACTCTCATCTATGGAGGCTGAAGGCATTAAACTCGATACCGGAATTCTAAACGATTTCTCCATTCAACTTGAAAAAGAGATCCAGAATCTGATAATAAACATACATGACCAGGCCGGCATTTCATTTAATATTTCTTCACCTAAGCAACTTGGGGAGGTCCTGTTTGAAAGGTTAAAAATTACCGACAAACCAAAACTGACCCGGACCAAACAATATGGCACAAGTGAAGATGTACTTCTCAAGCTTATGAATAAGCATCCAATTATCAGGAATATTCTTGATTACCGTTCGCTATTCAAACTAAAGTCTACTTACGTGGATGCGTTACCTTCACTTGTCAATCCACGAACAGGAAGAATACATACATCTTATAACCAGGCAGTTGCAGCAACAGGCAGGTTGAGTTCCAATAACCCCAATCTTCAAAACATCCCCATTCGCACAGCAAGAGGAAGGGAAATTCGTAAAGCTTTTGTTCCACGCAATCACAATTACATCCTGCTGGCGGCTGATTATTCGCAAATCGAGTTGCGTATTATTGCAGAAATGAGTGGTGATGAAGCTATGCAGGAAGCTTTTGTTAATAAGCTTGACATTCATACAGCAACAGCTGCAAAGGTTTATGGGGTTGATATTAATATTGTAAGCAAAGAGATGCGTCGCAATGCCAAAACTGTCAACTTTGGTATTATTTATGGAATCTCAGCTTTTGGACTCTCTGAGCGCCTTAATATATCCAGAAAAGAAGCTGCTGAGATTATCAATCAATACCTCTACAAATATCCCGGCATCCAGGATTACATGGATAAAACAATAGCTTTTGCACGGGAACACGGGTTTGTTGAAACGATGATGGGAAGAAGGAGATATATTCGGGAAATTAACTCTGGAAATGCAACTGTGAGGGGCTTCTCTGAACGAAACGCCATCAATGCACCTATCCAGGGATCAGCAGCTGACATGATTAAGATTGCCATGATCAAGGTTTTCAATGAATTTGAAAAACGAAAACTAAAATCAAAAATGATACTTCAGGTGCATGATGAATTGGTTTTTGATGCACACCGTGATGAACTCGGGATCATTAAACCAATTATTGAAAACGAAATGAAAAATGCTATCACGATGAAAGTCCCGATTGAGGTTGATATTAATACCGGTGAGAATTGGCTTGATGCGCATTAAGAAGTTGACAGTTGACAGTTGACAGTTGGGAGTTGGGAGTTGGCAAGTCATAATACTTAGAACAAAAAATAAAAAAAATGAACATCTTTAGCGATAAACGAATCGTTTTAACGCTCGATGCTGGAGGCACCAATTTTGTCTTTAATGCTGTACAAGGCGGAGAAGTGATTCTACAACCTATTGTCTTGCCGGCGAAGCATGAAACCCTTGAAAAAGCGATGACAATGATGATTGATGGGTTCAGGGAAGTGAAAAGCCTGTTAAAACATCCTCCTGTTGCCATTAGTTTTGCTTTTCCCGGCCCGGCGGAATATGAAACAGGCATTATCGGTGATCTTGAAAACCTGCCATTATTTCAAGGAGGTGTTGCCCTTGGCCCCATGTTGGAGGAGCAGTTTAATATCCCTGTTTTCATTAACAACGATGGTGATCTGTTTGCATACGGAGAAGCAATCGCAGGATTGCTACCACGAATCAATGCCTTACTTGGTGAAAGGGGGAGTCCAAAGCAATTCAGGAACCTTTTTGGAGCCACTTTTGGTACCGGTTTTGGTGGCGGAATTGTGTCAAAAGGAGTCCTTTTCACAGGCGATAACTCTGCCCAGGGCGAGATCAACAGGATGAGAAACAAATTATACCCGGAATACAGCGTCGAGGAAAGCGTCAGCATTAGAGGAGTTCAACGGGTTTATGCCCGTGAATCGGGAACAAAATCTCTTCATCTAACGCCAAAAGATATCTTCGAGATCGGCATGGAACAAAAAAATAGTGACCAAAAAGCTGCACTTAAAGCTTTTGAAGAGCTGGCAATCGTGGCCGGTGATTCTTTTGCAAACGCCCTTACGCTTCTTGACGGCCTCGTGGTTATTGGCGGAGGGCTGTCGGGAGCTTACCCTCTTTTTCTCGAAAAGCTTGTTGATGAAATGAATCATCAATTTAACTCCGCCAATGACAGGCCATTAGACCGCATGGAGCTCCGGGCCTTTAACTTAGAAGATAAACAAGAGCTGGAAATGTTCTTAACAGGTAATCTTAAGGAAATTACAATCCCATTCAGTCATAAAACCATCAAATATGACGCCATGAAACGGATTGGGGTTGGCATTTCACAACTGGGAACCAATAAGGCAGTTTCCATAGGAGCTTATGCATTCGCCCTGAATCAATTGACGTAATCACGTTCCTTTTTTAAAAAACAAATTTATAATAGTATATTCCGGTTTTAATTCAAAGATTATATATAATTTTGCGGCCGATTATTCCACGACTTAAGTCGTGGGCTTAAGCGGTTTAAAATCAAGGCCCTATGAAAAAGATAACAATACTCTCATTTCTGATCATTCTATTTGGAAGCACTTACTCCCAGAATGGCTGGAGGACCGGTGAAATGGAGATCCGTGTAAACATTGGAGATCAAACCGAAGCAACTATTCTGAATCAATTAAAGCTCAACGGGGATGTTTATCAGGATCACGCTATCCTGTATGTCATTCCATCTGAACTTGAAAAGCTGAGTTTTGTTGGGCTACAATATGAGATCGTGAAAAAAGATATGAATGAGTATTACCGTGACTTCTGGAATAACCTGGAAGCTTATCATACGTACCAGGAAATTATTGACCTGGCTGACAGCCTCGTTGAGAATTTCCCGGATATATGCCAGAAATATATTTTTGGCACGTCAATTCAGGGCAGACAGCTTGCTGCGTTAAAGATCAGTGACAATGTTAGTGTAGATGAGACAGAGGCGGAAGTTATGTTTGACGGAGGCATTCATGGTGATGAGATCGGTGCTGCTGAAAATGTGATCCGTTTTGCCCGGCATCTTTGCTTAGAATACGGAAACAATTCATACATAACCGGGTTGATTGATAATCGTGAAATATGGCTGTATCTCATTGTTAACCCGGATGGCAGAGTAAACATGACCCGTACAAATGCCAATGGTGTGGACCTGAACCGCGACTGGAGTTATATGTGGGATGGCTGGGGAGGCAGCAGCGGCCCATGCTCCCAGGTTGAATCAAAAGCCCTCAGAGAATGTATGTACAACAATCAATTTGTTATTCATACTTCTTATCACAGCGGAACTGAATATATTTCTTATCCATGGAGTTACCGTCCTCAGATAGCTCCCGATAAAAATCACATTGACTTTTTGGCATCTGTATATGCTTCTGTATCAGGGTATCCGGACCTCACATACGGCCAGGGAAACTCAGGAATGTACCCTATTAATGGCAGTACCAAAGATTCGAATTACGGCATCATGGGATCGGTAAGCTGGTCGATGGAAATATCATACAGCAAGCAACCCCCGCCATCACAGATTATGCTGTACTATAACCGTAACGTGCCTTCAATGGAAGCTATGATTGAGTATGCCGGATACGGGCTGGAAGGGATAATAACCGATGCTATAACAGGCGATCCTGTAACCGCTACTATTTTCGTTGATAATTATTTTCAATGTTATAATGATCCTGAACTTGGGGATTACCACAAGTTTGTAAACCCAGGTACTTACACCATTACAGTCATTGCCAATGGGTATGAAAGCCAAACGATAGATAATGTTGTTGTGGCAGAAAATATTGCTACGGTTACCGACTTCGAGCTTCAACCTGCTGTTGGGCAATATATTTATAAAATAGTAAGCTGCCAGATACCAGGAAATAATGATTCGGATGAAGGTAATACCCCTGCTGTTTTTGGTGCTCCTGATGATATAAATTACTCCATCGGCAAAAGTGGATGGATTGTTCTTGATATGCAGGTTCCATTGCTTGATGGCCCCGGAAGTGATTTCATCGTTTACGAAGGTGACGATACACCTGAAGGATTTCTCTGTTTTGCCGGAGAAACGATGGACGGCCCCTGGACCCTGATCGGGGAAGGTGAAGGAACAACAGAATTTGATCTTATCGATGCAGGAATTCCGGAAGTTCAATACATTAAGATCGTTGATGATGGTGATGGAAGTGCTTCAGGACCGAATATTGGATTTGACCTTGACGCCATTCAGGCCTTTGAGCAAATATCGGGTGTTTATCTTACCATCTACGACTATTTTATTGATGACTTCACTGGCAATGGCAATGGGAGGCTTGATCCGGGGGAAACAGCCGATATCGTTGTTACTTTAAGGAATAACGGTGATATCACAGCTGAAAACACAACCGGTGTTATCAGCGCAAACCCTACATTTGTGACCATTGATAATGGATCCGCTGTTTTCGGGAACCTATCACAGGGAGAGACCGCTGAAGGCATTTTTACCATTACAACAAACGACCTCACCCCTCCCGGTTATTCATTTATAATGGATCTCGAAGTAGCTGCTAATAATGGAACATATCTTAACAATTATCAACTCTCTTTTTCTGTTGGTGTGGTCACCGAAGATTGGGAAACAGGTGATTTTAGCTCTTATAACTGGATACAGGGGGGATCGGCTCCCTGGTTTATCACAGAAATAAATGCTTATGAAGGCATCTATTGTGCTCAATCAGGCAGTATCAACGACCAACAAACTTCCGAATTATCCTTAACCCGCGATGTTTTGTCTGATGGACCCATCTCTTTCTTCAGGAAAGTTTCTTCTGAATCAGGTTATGACTTCCTGGAATTTTACATCGATAATAATTTGATGGACAGATGGTCGGGCGAAAGTGACTGGGAAGAGGTAAGTTATATGGTCAGCCAGGGAAACCATATGTTTCGTTGGGTTTATTCAAAAGACTACTCCGTTTCCAATGGGAGTGACTGTGGCTGGATTGATTACATTGTCTTTCCGCCCATTTACCTTGACGAAATGGGTGTGCTGACGGGCATGGTTACAGATAATTCTACCGGCCTCCCTATTGAAGGGGTTTCTGTGGGAGGTATCACTTACACAGATGCTGATGGGTATTACTCCTTTGAAATTATGAGTGGTGATTACGAGATATGTGCCACACATGAAGCTTATGAAACACTTTGCCTTCCCACAACTATAGTTGCTAATGAAACCACAACCCTTGATTTCGTACTTCTTCCTGCAACTTCATTAGAGGAAAATGAGTCAGGTTTAGGGTCTGTAAAAGTTATTCCCAATCCCTCTTACGGGATATCAGATATCAGATACCGGGTTCCAGTCGGCAGTAGGCAGTCGACAGTAGGGTGAGTTTGAGTGTGTATGATATGCATGGGCAGAAGATAAGGACACTGGTGAATGAAGAGCAGGCGGCAGGGGAATATTCGGTACGGTTTGATGCTGCTGATTTGCCTGGCGGAATTTATTTTGTAAGGCTTCAGGCTGGAGACAGGATTGAAACAGCTAAGATGATATTATTGAGATAATGGGTTTGTAGACGGTAGCCAGTAGCCGGCAATGAACTTTGAACATTAAACTTTAAACTTTGAACTTTGTGGGTTGTCAGGTGTAACACCTGACAGTCAAATTTAAATTTTACTATTATGAAAAAAGTCAAAACAAAAAAAATTGGATTTTCATTTTCAGTGCTACTGGTAAGTATGCTGATATTTTCGATCAGTATAGCCGGTGCACAAAATTATCAATACCAAAACAACCGGGGAAAAGCAGGATTTACCCTACAACAGGAATCCCGCTCAGGCGTGGTTATCACTTTTAGTGTGGATGAATTTTCACTCATTGAACAAGATATCAACGGCGAAATGCTTAAAACCATCCAACTTCCTGGTGCATATCTTCCTAAAGATGAGGGAGAGCCCAACCTCCCGGGGCGAGGGCAATATGTTGCCATTCCGGAAGGAGCCACAGCCCATTTGGAAATAATATCTATGCGCACGGAAAGCATTGAAGGCATTGACATTTCTCCATCGCCCCGTTTGCCTTTGATTACGGACGAGCCTCCTCTTCACTACGAAAAAGATTTGTCGATTTATGGAAATGACGCCTTTTTCCCTGCGCAACCGATATTACTTTCTCCGGTTACAGAAGTACGTGGAGTTGACATGGTTATTCTGGGGATCACCCCTTTTCAGTGGAACCCGGTCACAAAAGAACTAAGGGTTATAAGAGATATTGAAGTAAAAATAACATTTGATGGTGGCACCGGGCATTTTGGGGATGACCGCTTGAGAAGCCGTTTCTGGGACCCAATTATTTCTGATATGATTTTAAACAGGGGGTCTTTGCCTGAGATAGTGTACAATACCATTAATAACTTCCGTAACCAGGATTTCGAATACGTTATTATCACTCCCGACAACGCTTCGTTTGTTGCCTGGGCTGATACTTTACGAAGATGGAGAAACGCACAGGGAATACGCACCGGAGTTTTCACGCTCGCTGAAATTGGTGGTAACTCGGTGGGTGCTATTGAGAGTTTCATCAATAACGCCTATAACAATTGGAATATTCCCCCTTCTGCTGTACTGTTAATGGCTGATTATGGGACATCCGGTGATAATTGTATTGTTTCACCCTATTGGAATAATTACTGTGTATCCGATAACATCTATGCTGATGTTACAGGCAATGATTTGCCTGATGTGGTATTAGCCCGGATCACAGGGCAGACTGAAGCCCAACTTGAAACCATGATTGGTAAGATGATAGCTTATGAAAGCGACCCTCCAACCAATTCCAATTTCTATGATCATCCTGTTTCCGCAGGTGGATGGCAAAGCGACCGCTGGTTTATTTTATGTGCTGAGATTTGTTATGGCTTCTGGGAAATTGAGCTAAACAAAAACCCTGTCCGGGAATATGCCGGTTATGGCAGTGGAGCTCCGTCAAGCTGGTCGACCAATCCAAACACACAAATGATCATCGATTATTTTGGCCCGAATGGACTGGGTTATATCCCTGCAACCCCATCTCATCTTACTGACTGGGGAGGTAACGCAACCAGGATCAATAATGACCTAAACAGCGGTGCTTTTATGATCCTTCACAGAGATCATGGCAATACAGGCGGATGGGACAGCCCCTATTATTACATAGGTGATTTATCAGGATTAAATGAAAATGACCTCACATTTGTTTTCTCAATAAACTGTTTAACAGGAAAATACAATATGGGAGGTGAATGCTTTGCTGAGGCATTTCACCGTCATGATTATGGAGCATTAGGCATCATTGCGGCTTCAGAAACATCTTATTCCTTTGTTAATGATGTTTACACATGGGGTATGTGGGATGATATGTGGCCTGACTTTGATCCGGGGTATGGCATTCCATCATCAACTACCGACTGGATCAGGCCGTGTTTTTCCAATGCATCCGGGAAATATTACCTTGATGCTTCAAACTGGCCCAGTAATCCGCAAAACAAAACTCACACAAACAATCTTTTCCACCACCATGGTGATGCATTTTTAACTGTATATAGTGAAACCCCGCAAACATTATCGGTTACGCATGATGATATTATACTGCCTGGAGCTACATCATTTTCCGTTTCAGCAACAAACGGCTCGCTGGTGGGACTTTCAGTGGATGGAAATTTTATCAATTCAGGCGTTGCCAGCGGTGGCCCCTTAGTATTATCGATCCCTGATGATTTGGAAACAGGGACAATATTAACAGTTACCGTTACCAAACAAAATTATTTTCGCTATGAAGGTTATGCTACTGTAATTGGACCACCCCCCAATGCTTCATCACCCATTCCTTCAAATCACGAGACAAACACTAATCCTTTTGCAACGCTGCACTGGAATGGTTCAGCCGATTATTATAAAATGTACCTGGGAACAGATAACCCTCCCACCAATATCACCAATGGTGAGGTTGTAAATGATACGATGTATGTACCTCCTTATTACCTGGAATTCCAGACAGAATATTTCTGGAGGGTGGAATCTTTCAATAACTATGGATCTTCTAACGGAACCATTTGGGATTTCACAGTTTCCTCTCCCCCTGATGAAGACTTTGAATCGGGTGACTTCAGTGCTCATGACTGGTACTTTGATGGTGATGCTGAGTGGGTGATTGATAATTCAACCACCAGGCATGGTATTTATGCAGCAAGGTCAGGGAATATTGCCGAGGGCCAATCCAGTTCATTGCTTATCGAACTCGAAGCCGAATCATTTTTCACTGTTCCAATCATTTTCTGGAAAAAGATATCTACCCTGGAAAGCCAAAACACACTGCAGTTCATCATTGACGGTAATGTTGCAGGTGAGTGGAGCGGAGAGAGCGACTGGACTAAAGAGACGTTCATGGTTTTTGCCGGATGGCACACAT
>JAGLWB010000261.1 GCA_023133655.1 Bacteroidales bacterium | reverse complement strand
GCAAATTGAAAATCTGAGAAGTGGGTATACAAATTTGGCCAATATTTATTAACAATATCATCATGTTGCATAAACTCAGGCCATGTAGCTGAACCTAAAGTCTTTTGTAGTTCCTTTATTCTGCCACCTCCTATTATTATTTTGTAATTCATAATCTCTGATTTGCTATTGCAACTACCGGGAGTCTGTGCAAAAACCCGTTTTCAATCGTAAAGATAACCAAGTTTTCTCATTATAAACCTTTCTATTGTCCTATATGCTACAGTATTTCCTGACCTGCTTTTCTCTCTGAAAAAAGAAAAATTCAATGTAGAAAAGATTAATGAATCTAGAAAAATAATTATAGAAAAAAACCAGATGCCGGAGGCATCAAATGTTTATAGAAAATTATCAATAGTGGAAGATATTCGACCCCGGCTGGGGTCGTATACATCCTTTAACCTCGTGTTTTCTATAAACATGTAAACCCTCTGGGTTTAAAAATAGCATTTTATGGTAGATACTTAACATACGGTTTGTAACGCATGTAATGGGTGCTGGCCTTAAGTTCATCAAGGATTTAAGAAATAGAACGAAGAATTTTATGAAGTCGAACAAAGGATTGTTGATTTTTGAAGTGTTCTTAGATCAACAATCCTATGTTCCTCTGTTCGTAAATCCAGGAGCACAAACTGGAATATGTAGATAATTTGAATGGTATTAAGCCTCCTCGAAACGCCCCTGGAAAAACCTGAGTTGCCCGGGTTCGTAGGTGAAACGGAGACCTTTAATAGTTTGCCGTTTCTCATAAAGCTTTATTATTCCATCGGCAACGACCCTGATATGATCGCGTGTGTATACACGGCGAGGGATTGTTAAACGAACAAGCTCCAATGCCGGCCGATAGTTCTCTCCTGTTGCCGGATTACGGCCCTTGCTGACATTCCCACGTTCCATAGCTCTCACTCCTGTTTCAATAAATATCTGAGCAGCCAGCATCTGGGCAGGAAACTGGTCCTGATCAATGTGAGAAAGAAACTGGCGGGCGTCAAGAAATACAGCATGGCCTCCGACAGGAAGAACAATCGGAACCCCCGCGTCTTGAAGCAATTTCCCTAAATAAACAGTCTGATCAATGCGGCTGTTGATGTAAGCATCGTTAACCATTTCTCTAAGACCCTGCGCATGAGCAGCCATGTCACCGGCAGATGTTCCTCCGCTACAATAAGTCCCCTCAAAAAGCTGAAGCATCTGAAGAGCTCTGTTGTACCATTCTTCATTATCCCTGAATAAAAGACTTCCCGATAGATTAGTGAGCATATCCTTTTTACTGGAAATAGTAGCTCCGTCACCGTAACTAAACATCTCAAGAAGAATATCTGCAACCGGAACATTCCCGTATTCAGGATCATTTCGCTGAATAAAGGCAGCATTCTCGGAACAGCGTGTTGCATCAAAAAAAACAGGAATATTGCGGGGCTTACAAAATTTATATACTTCCTTAATGTTATCCATAGAAACAGGCTGCCCACCAGCCATATTTACATTAAACTCATAAGAAACATACGAAATCTTTTTTCCTTCTTTGGTAGCTTTTTCATACAGCGCTGTTAGTTTGTCAAGGTCAATGTTTCCTTTCCACGGAAACTCAGAGACTGTTTTATGTGCTTCATCTACAATAACATCCACAAAGGTTCCGCCGGCTATTTCCTGGTGAAGCTTGGTTGTGGTGAAGTACATATTACCGGGAACATAATCACCGGGCTTGATGAACATTTGTGACATAATATGTTCGGCAGCACGCCCCTGATGGGTTAAAATGATGTATTTATGGCCGTAGATCTTTTGAGAAGTTTCTACAATATCGTAATATGAATCCGGCGTAGCAGGAGTTTCCTTTGCATTTAAATAGGCATTCCATTGGTCAACACTCATTGCACTAGTCCCTGAATCAGTCAGAAAATCTATTGATACATCTTCTGACTTAAGAAGAAAAGTATTATAACCAGCCTCTGCTATCGCATCATAACGTTCGTTATAATTTTTCATACTCACATGCTCAACAGCATGAATAATAAACGGCTCACAAGAAAAAATATACTCATCCAAATTCGGTGTCAGCCATTCAAAACGTGCTTCAAAGTGAAATTTCGGTTTATTGACGGAAACAAGCGGTTCAATATTTGCTCTTTGCTTATATAGCTTAACGATTGCTTCGGCTACTTGCTCCAGCTGGCTGTTCATTAGAGCCCGGCGTGGGATGAGCACAGGTAATAAAGCCCCTTCCTGATATTTCCCATGAAGATGAGCGCGGACGCCGGAGGTAATATATAAAGCGCATGCTAATGTATGGGCTGAATCGCCATCACTATTTTTAATAAATTCACCGGAATGAAGATAAACGCCATTTAGACCTCTGGTAAACGGTACTCTTCCTTGCTCAAGAATTCCGGCAAATTCAGATACCTGGTAATCAATCCAATCAGCATTGAGATCCTCTGCCATTTCATGTAACCCGCTGGCAACAACCTCCATTGTTCTTCCAGCCATCCCGCCGTAGGTATGAAGCCCCTCAAATACAACAACGTTATTTTGATACTTTTCATTATCCTCGGCACTGTTTGTAGCTAAAAATCCACCAACATTGCTCATAGCATCCTGACCTGCATCAAAAACAAGTGTATGACTGCATGCAGCAATTTCTTTTATAAGGTCGCTGATGGTATGATCCTTAAATGATTTTTCATGTTTGCTGTAATGACATGCCAATTCAGAAATGTTAGAGACATTTAGCACGAGTTTCGTATTAAATGAATCGGCAATATTTTTTATTGCGCACAGATTTTCTAAAGCGACCGGCTGATATCCGTCCCCCTGAATATCTACATAAATAAAAGAAATCTTTCCTTTGTTTTGCTGTAAAAATTCAGACAGCTTTTTTAAATTGATATTTCCCGGATAAACAGGATCTCCATCAGAAAAGAGCAGGTGATATTTCCCACCAAAATATTCAACGACTTCGGCTGGTGCAGAAATATTTCCTGCAACAATTTCTCCTTCCGAAACAAAGACTGAACTAAGCAATTTTATTCCACCAAAAGAGTTATGTATCGGACAAACAAATTCTATCCCAAAAACATCCTTTACGGCTCCGGTCAGTTTATAAAAATTTCTCGCCCCTGCATAGGCTTCATCTCCAATAAAAAGGTTGCCGACCTGTTCCTGGCTCATGGCAGAACTACCCTGAGTAACCATGTCAAAAACAACATGATTAGCAGCTAATGCTCCGACATTAAAATTAACACTTCTCAGAAGTTTTTTTCTTTCCGGCAAACTAAGAAACTGTAAATTTCTTATAGACTTGATTTTGTAAGGTTCATGTTTAGTCATATTATTTTCCTCGCACATATTTAAATTAATATTATAATTGTCAGAAACAGTCTCTTAGTTCTTTATGAAATACTTTGGGTTTAAAAAAGATAAATATATAAAGATGGAGGCAAAAATAAAAAGAAAAGTTGAAACTTGAATTGATAATTGATAATAAATATCAGGGATGACATCCCTTGGCGGAGGTATTATCCTTTTTATCTGACTTTAACTCCCTTCGCCTCGATTTGCTGCCCACCAAATTCTAATGAGAAAAAATAAACACCGGGTAAAAGATTTGCAGCCTGTAATTCATATTGATGATTCCCTGCCTGAAGCACTTTATTTACAAGATCCATAACTACATTACCCGCAACATCCTTGATCTGTAATGTTACAAATCCCTTTTCGGGGATGGAGTAGTTGATTATAGTATAGCCAGAGAAGGGATTTGGTTGGTTCTGAATTGATATTTGACGACTATCCGGGTCATTTTCATCAATGGAGGTGTAATATGATGTGAACGATAAACCGTCAATCCAGAATTCAAAACCGTACTCCCATGTATCCACATGAATCTCGATGTAATTGATCTCGTCGAGCGAAATATTTCCTTGTGAACTCCTTGACCACTGTGAATTCCCTGCTACGGGTATCCGGTAATTCACCCATTGTCCGATGGTTGGATTTAAAACAGACCCGGCACTGGCTGTGTATTTATAAAACCCACCACAATTATTGCCAAGGATGATCCAGTGGTACTGGAATCCGTAACCAGTATTATTAACAGACTTGTACCAAACCCCAATTGAATCCATCTCTGTCAGGTGCCACGAGGCAAGTGAATCACTTCCTGGCCTGTAAGAGGCGCCGATATCCCATCCATTGCCTGTTGAAATATGAACCGAAGCATCACCCACCACTTTATTAATATGGTCATAACGAATAGTAGTTGGTTCCCACAACCCATACCCCCAACATGCCTCAGGATATTGATACCATATTGCAGGCGGCTCTGCCAGATCAGTTGGTGGAGTGGTCTGCCATACAGGGTCAGGCCCAGGCACATACGGATGCCAGATGACTTCACCGTAAACAAAAACGTCCTCAGCATCAAATATCTTGCAACTGATCAACGCTTCATCATTGGTCATGAAATCGTTGTTAATGGCATAAATATCATCATACGATATATTCTCCAGGTGAAAGATCGTGGTATGATCAAACAGGTTATCCGTGATAGTATCTTCACTTGAACTGCCTTCAAAATAAACACCATTCCTGTTTTTGATAAAATCATTGTTTTGCACAACCAGATGCTCAGTCTTAATAGCTGAGACAGCAACTGAGTTCCCCTCAATGATATTATTTTTAATAAAATAATCTCTCGACTCCTGATCCTGATATGGAGGAATAGGATCACCTTCCCATAATTCTATCCCGGTTGGATTTTCACTGATGGTATTGTTAATAATGGTATTGTTATATCCCCTGTCGATGGCAATGCCTGAGTGTTGGTTCCCAATAACTTCATTACTATCGACCAGGCTGTTAAATGAATACCCAAGCCAAAAGCCGTAATGTGAGTAGTTACACAGGTTATGCTTATACACATTCCCATCGGCAAAAGTGGCTTCAATGGCATTATGTGGCGAGTAAGAACAGTCGTTATACGCGAAATAATTATTGTTTGGGATCTGAGAATGGTTGTACTGCCCCAGGAAGACACCATCTCCGGAATAGGTTAAGTCATTGTATTCGACAATATTATTATTGGATACAATCAGCAGGATAGCAGCACAATCACTCGGGTCTGTTAAACGATTGATATGTGAGCAATCATTATTATTGATATAACAACTATCTGTAAAATTCATCCGAACACCAAACCCGGTATTCCAATTCAAAATATTGTGGTGCACTTGGATGCTGTCGCACTCATATAAAGCGATACCATCATTTTGTTGTTGCATGGTATTATCAAAAAGCTCACATTTCCGGCACTGATGCATCAGCACTCCGCCCCCCAGTGCATTATTAACACCAGTCCAAATCTCAATCCAGCCAATAGTATCTTTTTTATTAAACGAAAGGGTATTACCATTGATGGTTATGTCATGGGAATTTAAAACACGGATGGCATATTTATAATTATCAACCCAATCGAAGTTTTTAATGGTCACATGGTGAGAATTTTCAACATTTATCATATATCCGGAAAAATCCAAACCATGTACGGTCACGCTATCACCATCCAGCATGATGTTGTTCTTATCAACAATTTGAATAACTCCATCCATTGTGTCATCGCCAAAAGTATATTCCCCGCCAATTATTTTTATATTGGAATTACTGGGTATTTCCAGGTTATCGGTAAGTTCAACAAATTGCTGCGGATTTACCTGGCAAGAATACATGAACGCCGTCAGGGAAAAGAAATAAATTATGTATTTCATAAGCCCTCCTCTGGTTTTTGATATACTATATACGATTAACAATTCGCCTCAGGCGGATATGAATTGCTTAAACAATAAAATCAACAATCTTACTGTCAACTGCCTACTGCCTACTGTCAACTGTCAACTGCCTACTGTCAACTGCCAACTGTCAACTGCCTACTGCCTACTGCCTACTGTCAACTGCCTACTGTCAACTGCCAACTGCCAACTTCTTCCTACCTAACAACAACCTTATATGTTCTTAGGGCTTGATCAACCTGAATGCGACAGAAGTAAATCCCACTGTTTATTCTAACATGGCCATCATCAGTTGCATCCCAGGTAACAAGATGCTCACCGGAAAGCATGAACTCATTTATAAGAGATTTTACACAACGGCCGGTCAAATCATAAATGCCAATAGTAACATAGGCATCCTGGTTTAATATTAGCTGAATATTAGTTGAGAAATAAAACGGGTTCGGGATAATTTCAGCGTTGATTGAGTTTACTTCAAAGCCATGATCATCATCTATACCAACAGTGCCATAGAAGAACAAGGCTTTTGAAACATATTCCCATCCTCGTGACTGCCAGTCCATCGATAGCTCCTCAATAAGATTGTTATTCACATCATAAGTAAACAGAAACCGTTCATGATTGGTCCACATACTATTATACCAGATTTCTGAGACTTCCTCAATATTGTTCCAGGACCCATCGTAATAAAACAAAAAATGCAGGTAATCAACCCAGACACCATTCTCCCAGGAATCCGTCCAATTTTCAATATTATGCCCCTGTCCGTCATAAAACAAATATTTAATTGTTTCATTAACCCATGCCATACCATCCCAGTCCAGATTCAGCTTTTCGATGTTAAGATCATTTGCATCATACGTAAAAATTTCTTTCGTGTCGTATTCCCACTGAAGAGCCATAAAATCCCATGACAAAGTAAGTATCTCCATCAATAAGTCATTTGACCATGTATAAAACATATTCATCATATTCATCCAGGCGCCCTGAAAATAGAACTCCATCAGGGTCTCAAGAGGATATATACCCTGATCATAAGAGGTTGTCATCCTTATCATATCCACCCAGGTTAATTGCTCCGGATCCCATGCTTTGCCTAAGGTAACAAGTGGCCATCCATAGTTGTTATTCGTCATAAAATACTTCATTGCATTAATCCAGACCCCTTCCTCCCAGGCTAATAATAACATCTCAATCACATATTCATTCGCATCATACGTCATAATATTCTTTGCTGAATTCACCCATGCACCCCCTTCCCAATCCATAAACAACACTTCAAGAACGACTAAATCACGGTTCTTATAAGTTATGTTTTTGATTGTGATTGAATGTTTCTGTTCTAAATCATCCAGGAAATGCGGAGTTCCAAAAGGAAAAATATTAGTCAGATCCGGGCTTAATGAGGCATGTTTCTCAAAGAATGATCTGAACATTTGATAATACCTTTCATTTTGATCTTGTGACTCAGGATTGTTATCAGCTATCCCCCTGGTGGGCAATAAGCTAACCAATAGTACAAAAATCAGACTTAGCGTAATTTTTTTCATGACAATTCCTCCAATAAATGTTTTATATTAAAAAATGAACTATTAACTATCAATTCAGAAATGGTCAAAATCTTTGACTTTGTAGCCATTTCGGGACTGTCAGCTGTTAACTGTCAACTGCCAGCTGCTTTTCCCGGGCTAAATATAATGAATATTTAAGGTGTATGCAAATAATAATGAATAAAAATACAACAAAAAACAGGGTACGAAAGCCGGAATTATGGATTAACAGGAAAAATAACAATTCATAAACAAGCTAAGATGGAAAAAATGAACATACATTTTACCATATTCCTGATATTCAGTTCAATTATTATAACTACCGGCCAGGCACCGGTTCATTATGCTCAGGGTGACGCTCAGCAAATTACTGATAGTATCAATAAACCACCCAATTCACCCCAAAAGTTCAGAATTGTATTTTATAACCTGGAAAATTTGTTTGATACGAAGAATGATTCGGCTATCAGGGATGATGAATTCACTCCGGATGGCATCAGGGCGTGGAATTATTTTAAGTTTCAAAAAAAACTAATTAACACATACAAAACCATCATTGCCATTGGAGGATTCGACCCTCCTGCAGTTATCGGGGTTTGCGAGATTGAAAACAGGGTTGTGCTTCAACAACTCACACAGGGAACGCCGTTAAAAAAATTCAATTATAAAATCATCCACCGCGATTCACCAGATCGAAGAGGAATTGATGTGGCATTACTGTTCAGGCCTTCCAAATTCCAACCATTGTTTATTAAGACTATCCAAATTAATTTTCCTTTTGACACACTATCAAGAACAAGAGACATCCTTTATGTTAAAGGCGTGGCATTAAATAGCGACACGTTGCATTTATTTATCAATCACTGGGCTTCCCGGTATGGGGGGTATATGCCGACTAAAAGGAAAAGAGAATACATTGCCCGTCAATTACGTTCAACAACTGATTCTATCCTAAACAAAAATTCAAAGGCTTTAATTGTTGTCACTGGCGATTTCAACGATGAACCCTGGGATGAAAGCTTACGCATATTGACAAAACAGACCCAAACGAACTCAAAAGATGGAAATAATGGATTGGTCAATTTATTGGAAAAGCAAGTCAGGTACAAAAATTCTGGCACAATAAAATGGCGAGAGTACTGGCAATTATTTGATCAATTCCTAATATCTTTTCCGCTATTAAATCAAAACAATAAAATATTCACCCGGCACGACCTGGCACACATTTTCGATGCTGAATTCCTGCTGGAGGAAGATAACAGGTATTTTGGGCAAAAGCCATTCAGAACTTACGGTGGGTACCGTTACCTGGGTGGCTTCAGTGATCATTTACCAATCTTTTTGGATCTTCTACTTAAAGATTAGGGAGATGATAATTTATTTCTTTTGCTTTTCTTTGCCTCTTTTATCTTTTAGTTCAAGCAATTTCTCCAGCAAATCAGGCACTTTCTCAAATATTGCCTGAATACCCTTATTTTTCCCAACTTGTAAAATAGAAATTTCCTCGCCTCTGGTAACGAGGAAGCCAACAGGTTCAATCCCTAACCCGGCCCCAGCTGCCCCACCGGCTGTTTCACCTTTTTTATCTCCGGCGCCTCCTCCCCCACCACTTCCAAAACCCATTCCTATTCGAACAATTGGAACACAGGTGAATTCACCCAGTTGAAAGGGTTCTCCCATAACAGTTTCTGTTTTGGCTGATGAATTCAAATAGTCAAGAATCTTAGCCAACATCTCATCAAGTTTCATGTCCATAACTCCTCCTTATTTTTTTCTTTTATGTTTGTTAATTAAATACTTAACCGCAACTATTAATAATTTATAAATCCTGTTTTGTATCATCATAATCGCAAACGATTCTCCGGTAAAATTTATACTCAAATTCATATTCTCGTACCTTGTGTTCAAATAAGTAATATAGGGCACCAATTGGGCATTTCGGACAAAGTCATCGGTGTCAAAATTCACTCTAAAATACCTGATATTAAATGTTTTAAGTCCTTTAAATATATATCTTAGTAACATTGGGGCTGTTTTGAGCCCAGCTAATTTATCATAAAAATTCTTTAAGCCTCTTTTTGATTTTTTGTCTTCTTTTCGAGCTGCTTTAAAAGCTCTTATAGTGAATGGGATGAGAAACATAGTTCCTTTTACTTGAAATACGCCACCTTCAAAACTGAAATAAAGTCTTAATACACCTTTCAACCTGACATCATACAACTTGTCTTCCGTATTTATATTAACAATCAGCGGGGTAAACAGAACAAATAGTAACACCAGAAAAATGAATAAAAACACAACCAGGGTGATAACCATAATAATAATGAAGTTAACAGCTTGAATTATATGTTAAAGTTACGAAGATAATCGTAAAATGTTCCATTCTATTAATGAATTATTAACTTTGTAATATAGAGCTTTCAGATTCTTTAATAATGGGCTATAATATTCTTAACAGATACTACAAAAAACAACGAAAGGCATTTCAGGTGAGCTTGCCCATGATTGAGGATCCTGACCATGCTGAGGCCATTCACGACTTGAGGGTTAGTGTGAAAAAAATCCGAAGCTTATTTAACCTAATCAGAGCTATAACTGAAGCGGGATTTCATTCCAAAAAGAAGCTAAAATGTTTCAAGAAGCTCTTTCGCAGCGTGGCATGTATCCGGGATATGCAAGTACAGCAACATTTTCTGGCAGGCATTGAATCATCGTCACAGATAAAAAGCACCTCCTTTATGGAATATTTACATGGTCTTGAAATGGATGAAAGAAAAAATCTCAGTGGCCGGATCCAGAACTTCAAACCAATAGCATGGGATTTGATGGATAGGGAGATTTTGGAAATCTACCATAATACCGGAAAAGATCAGGTAATCAGCAAAACAAAACAGTATGTCCGGGATAAAATCGAAAAAATTCATTATTTAGCTTCACAAGGAAAGAAAAAAGTGTTTCACGAGATAAGGCGCCTCCTTAAGGAAGTCCGCTATATGCTTGACATGCTTACACTTACAATAAAGGATAAAAAACTAAAGATACAAATTGAGCAAATAAAAATTGTTGAGGATTTATTGGGTGATTGGCATGACAGGCAGATTGCATTAAAACTACTCAAAGGATTTATCCGTCAAGGTGAAAACAATAATGATCCGCCAAAGGCGGTTTCGATGCTCAATACGTTGATTAAAAAAGATAGTAAAGAATTATTGTCAAAAGCAATTGAGAAAATAGCTAAAATCAACAACCCCATATAATCACCAATATACACATTTTAAGATCATTTCCCGTCTCCCGTCTCCTGTTTCCTGTCTTCCTATTTATCTTTAATCTGATATCCTTTCTTTTATGTCACCCCTAACGGGGCTTATTATCCATTTTGTCGATGTCCTTAGCTACCGATACCTGGCTCCTCCGGAGCCAATACACAAATTCGAATATCGTTAATCATTATTCGGATATCGGATATCCTTCTTTCTCTTTTCTCTTTTCTCTTTTCTCTTCTTCATCACCATTTCTCAACGAATGCTCCCTGTTCAAATACATCGTAGCAGGGAACCCCAATCAGGTCAGCTTCCTCTTTCCAGCGTATGCACTTCTTTCGAGAGTTGGTCAGATCGAGAATAATCAACCCGGGGTCAAACAGTTTCTCAATCTCGCTAATTTTAAGACTGGGGTTTTTAATAATCAACAAGTAATCAACTGGTAGTTTTTTTATAGTCAGCTCTGACAATTTAATATCATTATCAATGATGGCAATCTTTTTATCATGAAACTGGACAAACGAGCCCTTACTAAAAAAACGACCATGATCAAATGATTCCTCCTGCCTCAGGCTTGAGTCCAAAGAATAACACATCTTTCCATCAACTTTCGAAAAAAGCCAGTGTTCTCTCACATACCACTTCATCTTTTTATCATTGAATATAAGTGAATTATCAGCAAGAAAAAGATTTTCTCTCCCCGTAATGAAATCCAATCCTGTTTGATTGGAAATACTGTAAATTACAATCTTTCGTTGCCTTATCTGGTAATAATGCTGTGGAATCTTAATCAAAGCAGCAATAATCATAAGAGAAAGTAAATAAAAAAGGATCTTCTTATTTTTCATGCTTATCATCTGCCCAATCATCAGAAAAAACAGGTATATTAAGAGAACCTCATAACCAACCAGCAATATCCCTTTTGTGGTGGAAAACGGCAGGTTATCAATCAGATGAACCGACTCATTCATTGCTTTGAGAAAAAGCCTGAAGATCATACGAAAAAAATCATGCACATAGGGAATTGGAGAGCAAATCAGGGCAGTTATTCCAGAATAGATGATCATTCCTGCAAGAGGTATTACAATTAAATTTGTAATGATAAAATAATTAGGAAACTGATGAAAATAAAACAGTGCCAAAGGAAATGTAGCAAGTTGAGCAGCTATGGAGACCGTGGTCAATGACCAAATCTTATCCATTGCTTTTCCGGGAGTCGCCCAAAGTTGATATAAAAAAGGCTGCACAGACAAGATGCCCATCAACGCCAAATATGAAAGCTGAAATCCAACAGCAAATAACATTTGGGGATTGATAATAAGTAATATGAGGGCCGATGCAAAAAGGGTATTGAAAATATTGGTATGCCTCTTGAAGGTATATCCTAAAGCTATAAAACTAAACATCAGGGATGCCCTTAGAACTGATGGTGCCAAACCGGTTATAAAGGCATACGCCCATATTAATAAAATAATTAGTATCGTTCTGACAATATTCCAATTACGATTTCTTTTCAAAAACAAAAAACAATACCCCAGAACTACATAAATTATCCCAACATGCAGTCCGGAAACACACAATACATGCATAGCCCCTGCTGACGAAAAATTTTCCTTTTGCTCATCACTAAGTTTATCCTTACTTCCCAGCAGCAGAGCTGAAGCCAGAGCAAATTCATCTTTGCTAAGATTCAGGCTTTCAATCTTTACCTGAATGCTATTACGGATCTTTCCGGATTCAGAAACCAGTGTCCTTTGCGTATGGTGAGAACTTAATAACCAGGCATCTGCATCAATATAGGTATGATGGTAAATGCCCTTATGGGCAAGGTAGCCTGAATAGTTGAACTGATCTGGATTGGGAGGTGGCGTTATTTCTCTTACCCTGGAATTGATAATGAGGTAATTTCCGTACCCAATATTATAAGAGCGGCTATCCTTTTGTACATAACAAAGCACTTTCCCGGTAGAGCGAAACCAATTATTTTCAGATCTCAAACCGATTAATTTCGTTTGAAATTTATACGTTTTTTCGGTGCATTCCGGTTGGCTTGTCACCTTTAAAATAAGATAATCATAATCACCTGGAAAATACTTCTCAATATGATCGGCTTTGATTCGATTATCAGAAAAAAGGGCTATCAACGTCCCAAAAAGGAAATACTGTAACAGGATTATGATTCCGTGTAGTATTCTTGCTTTATAACTATAAATAAAATAATTTGAAAAGATCGAGAAAATGAACAAAAAGATTAACAGAATCAAAGCCAAGCCAGCGAGTTCAAAGTTATGAGGCACACAACAATCATCGAACAGGATACCGGCCAGGAAAGCCAGTAGCATTTTACCAATTGGGAAACGAAAAGATTGAAACACTGTTTGCGTTTCCTGTTAATCCGCAGATCAACGAAATGTTACCCGTCAAGTGAATAAAACCTGCTATTGTGGATTCTTAGTCCGTGGCACAGTGGTTGTGCCTGAAATGGCTCAAACAGTATGCTATTTACAATACAGATTCAACATATCATCAGCTTGTGTTGAACCTAATTGCTTTGCTTTTTCCCAGTCTTTGCAGGCGCCTTGAATATCTGCTGATAAATGAAGGGCAATTGCGCGATTATAATAAGCATCCCTGTAATCAGGATTCAGTTCAATAGCTTTTGTAAAATCGATGATTGCCTGAGGATACTGCAGTTTGGCCTTTTTGATGGCTCCTCTGTTATTAAAGGCTTGTGAGTTATCAGGATTAATTTCAATGGCTTTTGTGTAATCTTCAATAGCTCCATCAAAATTTTTAGTAAAAGCTTTAGCATTGCCTCTGTTATTATAGGCTTCAGCGTAGTTAGGGTCCCTGTCAATGGATTTATTAAAATCATCAATGGCTCCTTCAAAGTCACCTAAAACTGCTTTTGCGATTCCTCTGTTATAATATGCAGATGAATAATCAGGATTTAAGATTATGGCTTCATTATAGTCGGCTATGGCTTCTGCAGGAAAGTTCAGATTAGCTTTTGCGACCCCTCTGAAATTATAGGCCTTTTCAAAATCAGCTTTTAATTTAATGGCTGATCCAAAGTCATTAACTGCGCCGGTATAATGTCCCAACTCATTCCTGGCATTTCCTCTGAAATAATATGCTTTGAAATTTTCCGGGTCCAGTTCAATCACTTTGTCAAAATCTGCCATTGCACCAGCAAAATTTTTATTTTTGGCTTTCTCTGACCCAGTCCTCATGAGAGAATCCGCAACAGCATTGTGCATTCTTTTTACCGGATCTTTTGTCATCAGGATCATCTTTGACGTATCCAAAGCATCTATTGAAGTGTCTGACTCTATTTGATCATCACCGGTCTTTTCAATTTTTGGCTCACGAGATTGTTTTGATTGCGGTTCCTTATCACCGGCTTTGGGGTTACACGAAAAATAAGCACTGATCATTATCATTGCTATCAATAGGCCAATTTTTTTCTGGAATGTTCTCATTTATTACAATATTTCTCGATTTTACGTGTGGCTTCTAAATCACCTCTGGTCAAAGATTCGTTCCAATAATCACATGCGCTTTCAATATCCCCTGCCCTATACGCAGCAAATCCAATTCCAAGAAAGACTTTTTGGAAATCCTCATCAATATTAATTACTGATTTATAATCTTTAACAGCTTCGGCAAAATCACCAAGCTGGAACTTTGATTCAGCCCTCTTGAAAAAAGCATCAGCATCCAGAGGATCATTCTCGATAAGTTTCGAGAAATCACTGATTGCCTGATTATAATTCTGGAGGCTATAGTTTGCCTTTCCCCGGTGTTTCAATGCCTGAATATTATCCTTATCAAATAACAATACCATTGAATAATCTTCGACTGCGCCTGTCATATTCTTAAGATTTTCATACGCCAAGCCCCTAAACAGATAAGCATCTGTATAGGTCGGATCAGCCTCAATGGCTTTGGTGAAATCATCAGCTGCCACCATGAAATTACCTTCATCAAATGCAGTCATTCCGTTTAGATAAAACCCATCTGCTTCATTTTGAGCTGATGCAGCAAAAAAACAAACAGTCAGGATTAGGGCAAAAACAAGAGTTCTCTTTTTCATTATTTTATATTTTATACCTGCAAAATTAATTTTTTTATTGAACTCAGGCAACAGTTCTTACTATTTCTTCTGCTGCTCGTTTTGAGGCACCGGCACCTCCAAGTTTATCATGCAGCATTTTGTATTGTCTGATAATATCCTTTCTTTTTGACTTATCTTCAATAATAGCCTTCAACTCCTTATACAAATTAGCTTCATTCAGGTCGTTCTGAATAAGTTCAGCAACAATCTTACGATCCATAATCAAATTTACAAGACCAATAAATTTAACATTAACAATCCTTTTTGCAATTTGATAAGAAAAGAATCGTCCTTTAAAACAAATTACCTGCGGAACACCAAACAAAGCTGTTTCCAATGTCGCTGTACCGGAGGTCACAATAGCGGCATAGGCAAGCTTTAAAAGTGAATAAGTATCATCAAAAATTATTTTTACATCTTTTCCCTCCAGCAGGGAAGTATAAAATGACCGGTCGATGCTGGATATACCACCAATAATAAACTGGTAGTCGGTAAATTTATCCACCATAGAGGTTATGATTTCCAAAACCGCGCTAATCTCCTGTTTTCTGCTTCCCGGAAGCAAAGCAATAATAGGTTTTTCATCCAGAAAGTGCTTATCACGAAAGTCCTTCATCAGCATAGCAAAGGAGTTGGTTTCAGGCTCAATGGCATCTAGCAAAGGATGTCCAACAAATTCAACTGCATAATGATGTTTGCTGTAAAATTCCTTTTCAAATGGGAGAATGACAAGCATTTTATCAACATATTTTCTTATCTTCTTAACTCTTGACTGCTTCCACGCCCAAACCTGAGGAGAGATGTAATATACAACTTTGAAATGAAGCTTACTTGCAAATTCTGCTATCCGAAGGTTAAATCCGGGATAATCGACCAAAATAATAGCATCGGGATTAAAAGAAAGAATATCTTTTTTACAAAATTTAATATTCTGAAAAATAGAATTAAGGTTAAGCACCACTTCCGTAAAGCCCATAAAAGCCAAATCCCGGTAATGACGAACAAGCTCAACGCCCTGTTCCTGCATCAGGTCACCACCCCATCCTCTGAAAGAGGCATTCTCATCTCTTTTTATCAATTCCTTGATCAGGTTGGATGCATGAAGATCACCTGAAGCTTCGCCAGTAATAATATAGTACTTCATTAACTTATTACATGTTGTTTACATTGGCAAAAAAGAAAAAAGTATAAATAAAAAATTACCATCCATGGCTAAAGAAAAAAAACAAAAAAAGATAAATAAAAGTCACAAATAACACACCCCTTCCGGTCTTCTCAAATTTAAGGTTCACAAAATAATAACGAATAGCAAGAAGGTTCAGTGCAAAGCTTACCAATTGCATTGTTGTGGTCTTACAAATCTGATCCCTTGAAAAGAAAGACTGTGCCAGCATATCCATTAAGTAAAAAATAACAAACCCAATAGCAGGGATCAACAGGCCTATAATTAAACCGAACACGAACGAATCTCTATTGCGCATTAAGTTTCCATTTTTTTATGGTTGAAAGTTCATTATGTGCAGTCAGGTCGTAATGAACCGGGACGACAGAAACATATTTATTTGCCAGCGCCCACTCATCAGTATCATTACCATTTTCAAAACTACGAAACACACCTGTTAACCAATAATAGTCTCTATTGCGAGGGTCTTTCCGCTCATCGAATTCTTCAGCCCACTGGCCATTTCCCTGTTTACAAACCATTATCCCTTTAATCTCATCTCCTGGAATGGCAGGAATATTAACATTCAGACAAATACCCCGGGGTAATCCTTCATTTAATACATTCTCAACTATTGTACGAATATACTGTTCACAGGAACTAAAATCAGCATTTGGAGAAAAATCTGTCAAGGAAAACCCGACAGAAGGAATGCCACTAATTGAGCCTTCAATAACAGCCGCCATTGTTCCGGAATAAAGAATATTCACAGCAGAATTTGAGCCATGGTTAATTCCTGAAACCAGCAAATCAGGCTTTTTCCTGAGGATAACCTGTTCTGCTAGTTTAACAGAATCAACCGGTGTTCCATTGCAACTATATTTCTCAAATCCATCTTCCCTGGTAATACGCTTAACTCTTAATGGTGACTTCACAGTAACTGCGTGGCCCATACCCGACATAACTTCTTTTGGAGCTACGACAACTACATCTCCGAATGATCGCATAATTTCTGTAAGGAAAGTGATCCCCTTAGCATCAACACCATCGTCATTTGTCACCAAAATTATTGGTCTCATCATAATTTAAATTCTTTAAGTTCCTGATAAAGTTGTTGGACTGGCAGACCCATTACATTAAAATACGACCCTTCAATCTTTTCAACACCAATATACCCAATCCATTCCTGTATACCATACCCTCCTGCCTTGTCATAAGGTTTATATTCTCTAATATAATAGTTTATCTCGTTGTCAGAAAAATTCTTGAAATAAACAGCAGTTTTTGAAAAGAAAGTTCGGGTTTTTGAAATCGATCGTAAGCAAACAGCTGTAATTACATCATGTTTTTTACCTGAAAGCGACTTTAACATAAAAAATGCTTCGTCATAACCAGTAGGTTTCCCAAGGTTTTGATTGTTATACCATACAATTGTATCAGCAGCAATCACTAATGTATTTCTTTTGAAAGCTGTCACCGGAAATGCCTCAGCTTTTGCTTTTGCCAAATAAGATGCAATCTGATCACCCGACAAATTATCAGGATAATCCTCAGGGGTATTCATAACCTGTATCTCAAACCTAACGCCAAGTTTTTCAAGAAGGTATTTCCTTCGTGGTGAAGCAGATGCAAGAATAATATGATAATTATTTAATGTATTTAAATCCATTTTTTATCATTGGTAATCAAGACTGTGGCTTGATTGGTGGTTATGCATTTCGGATTACGGATTAATCATCACCAACTGAATGCCACATGATTCATCCAGTTACCCTGAAGCTTCAAAACCTGCTCAATAACATCTCTCACACATCCCTTTCCTCCATCAAAATTTGAGATATATTTTGATACAGCTTTGATTTCTGTACATGCATCAGCCGGACATGTTGGAAGGCCAACCTCAAGCATGATTTCATAATCCGGTATATCGTCGCCCATAAACAATACCTGCTCAGGCTTTATATTTTTTTCCTTCAGGTATTGATTGAAAACCTTCAATTTATTATCAACCTCAATAAAAACATCTATAACACCCAATGGTTTAAACCGGTTTACCATTGATTGAGATTGTCCACCAGAAATAACGGCAATATTATAACTGTTTTTTACTGCCAATTGCATGGCATAACCATCTTTTACGTTAGCAGTTCTTAAAGCATCACCTTCATTAAGTAACAGCACCTGCCCATCAGTCAAAACGCCATCATAATCAAAAATAAATGTGGTTATCTCTTTTAAGTGTTCTTTATAATTTGTCATATTCCTATGCTGGATTACAGTTTATAATAAAATTCACATCTCTCTCCTCTCTTCTCATCTATGCCGCCCCTAAAGGGGCTTTTTATTATTTTTTCGATGTCTTTAGCTACCGATACCCGACTCCTACTGAGTCAAAAAACAAATTCGAATATCGTTAATCGTTCCGCCTCAGGCAGATCGTATATCATTTATCCTTTATCTTCTATCTTCTTTTCAAGTATCAGCTCAGAAAGTAACTTATACACTTCCTGATAATCTCTATTAGCATTAAGCAAACTAATTTGTTCGTCAATAAC
>JAGLWB010000260.1 GCA_023133655.1 Bacteroidales bacterium | reverse complement strand
CCCCTGACTGTCAACGTTTCATTCAGTATCAACCACCCCCCTATTACGGCAAAAATAGCTTCCATGCTAAGAATGATAGCTGCATGAGCAGGGGGTGCCTTTTTCTGGGCAATAATCTGTAATGTGTATGCTATGCCAACCGATAAAAGCCCTCCATATAATATGGGAATGGTTGCATCAACAATACTTTGCCATTGAATGGTTTCAAAAACAACTGCAACAAGCATACTCAGGGTCGAGCAAACAATATACTGAAACACAGCCAGTTTAAGTACATTAACATGCCGTGAGATGAAGCCTATATACAACACATGAGCAGCCCAGAAAAAAGCGCATGCAAAGACATAAAGATCGCCTTTTGAAATGTTGAACCTCCCGGTCACACTAAGAAAATACATTCCAACAACAGCCAGAAAAGCTCCCATCCAAACCCCAAAACCAGGCTTATGTCTAAAAAAAAGGCCCAGGATTGGTACAATCACAACATATAAGCCTGTTATAAATCCTGCATTTCCGGCGGAGGTATATACCAGGCCAACCTGTTGAAGCGAAGCACCGCCAAACACCAGCAAACCTGCAATTATCCCACCTTTTATCAATATCTTCTTATGGTCTGAAGAAACAATGGCTGCTGGATTATTGCCCCATTTGTCCCGAAACCAGATAAATAACAGCAGAACCCCTCCACCTAATGCAAACCGGATCCCGTTGTATGTAAACGGCCCAATATACTCCATCCCCTTTCGCTGAGCCACAAAAGCAATACCCCAGATGACAGAGGCAAGTAGGAGTAAAAGGTCAGATTTATAAGTATCAGCTCTCATTACTTATTTGAAAAAAATTATATTCACTTCGCATATCGTTATTCGGATATCGTATATCACCCTCCCCCCTGTTCCGTCCTTCTGATAATCTCATCCTGAAGGTCTTTGCCAAGATCGTTAAAGTAATCGCTGTATCCGGCAACCCTGACAATCAAATCTTCGTATTTCTCGGGGTGCTTCTGAGCGTTTAACAGTGTCTCAGCTGAAACCACATTAAACTGAATGTGATGGCCATCCATCAGGAAGTAACTGCGCACCAATTTTGAAACGCTATCAATGCCCTTTTCCGTTTCCAGCAGTTGCGGGGTGAACTTTTGGTTTAGCAGCGTTCCCCCTGTCTTGAGCTGATCGATTTTAGCTGCCGACTTTAACACAGCTGTCGGGCCTTTTCTGTCGGATCCCTGAAAAGGGGATATCCCTTCTGAAAGGGGTTGGTGGGCCTTTCTGCCATCAGGCATTGCTCCTATCTTACTTCCAAAATAAACATGGCTGGTTGTCGGCAACATGTTAATCCTGAATGTACCGCCACGTGCAGTAGGCCGTCCATCAACTGCATCATAAAACATGTCAAAGATCACGACAGCATGCTCATCAGCATAATCATCATCATTCCCATATTTGGGTGTATCATAGATCAGATGGTATCTGAGCTCTTCAAAGCCATTAAAATCGGCTTTCATGGCTTTAATCATGTCTGCCATGGTGACCTTTTTCTTATCAAACACATTGTATTTCAAGGAAGTTAAAATATCAGTGATGCTCCCCAGTCCCACACCCTGAATATAGCTGGTGTTGTACCTGGCCCCTCCGGCATTATAATCTCTGGCATTATCAATGCAATCATCAATAAGTAAAGAAAGGAATGGAACAGGCAGGTAATCTGCAAATAATTTCTCAATGATGTTGTTTCCTTTGATCTTGATATCAATAAAGTATCTTAATTGCTTCCCGAAAGCCTCAATAATTTTTTCAAATGAAGTAAAAGCAGTAATATCACCGGTTTCAATACCAATTTTCTTTCCGGTTTCAGGATCCACGCCATTGAAGAGTGTAATCTCCAGCACTTTTGTCAAATTAAAGTAGCCTGTCAGAAAGTATGCTTCGGTGCCGAACGCGCCACTCTCAACACAACCACTGGCACCACCGTTACGGGCATCTTCAAGGGTTTTGCCCTGTCTTGTAAGTTCTTGTATGATGGCATCCGTATTAAAGATGGAAGGCTGTCCGAACCCTGTCTTAATAATCCTGA
>JAGLWB010000026.1 GCA_023133655.1 Bacteroidales bacterium | reverse complement strand
TGAGATAGAAATGGCCGTAGGGAACTTTTTCCAACTTAAAAGACCCACCCGGACCGGTCACGGTTCCGGTTACCAAACTTGAATCCTTTGTCCGGTATAGAACAATATTTGCATACTCCACAGGCCCCTGGAGGCCTTTCTCAATTACACGGCCACTGATCATGCCCTCTGCAGGCATGTTAGAAAAATCTCTTTTCCTTTGTGGGTCCTGCCCATATGATGAATAAACGAACCCGGTAAGCAAAACGATTACAATACTAATCAGGAATGCATTACTTAAGATTTTCATGTTGTTTTTTCTAGAATCTACGCATCGGGTGTCCACGGAAATTCCTTCTTCCTTGCCGCATCCTACATTCTTCAAGTTGTTCTTTCTGATCGTCCGTTAAAATGGAATCAATTTCACTCCTCATAGAATCCCATTTTCCCTGGCGGTTTTCGAATATTTCCTCCCTGTTCATCCAGTTTTTTTCTCTGATCGTTCTTATTTGCTCTTGTTGCTCTTCAGAAAGATCAAGATACCTCATCATGCGATCCTGTTCGAAGAAGCTTCCTCTCATTCCTTGCATTGGTCTGTTTTTTTGCATGCGGGGCATTCTCTGATGGTTGAAGTTTGCAAAGGGTGAGCCGCCCCGCATTCCAAAGTCATTATCATCCATGTTGAAACCCATTCTGTCATAGAATCTGTGTTCCTGTTGTTTCCTGATAATTGTTGTGCTGAATACAACTCCAATTATTATTCCAATTACAACAGCACCTGATACGATTAAATAATGTTTTGTTTTCATTTTGTTTATAGTTTTTTGAGGTTTAATACCATTTATTAATTGTTTTTTTATTTAGCCTGAATTATGTACAAATTGTTGATTAATAAAATTTCAATAGCCCCGTCCTTTAGGGCGGGGATTAAAAAGCAAGTAACGCAGCCCCCCCCCCCCCATTCGGGTTAGCTGTTAGCTTTTGGCTAATAGCGTTTAATTATTGATGATGCAAAATTTGAAGTAATAATTACAAGTTTCAAATTATTTATACAGAAAAGGGGAAAAAATAGACGGAGGGTGTGTTTTGATCTATTTATCCCGAAAAGACAAAGTCTTATTCGGGATCTGGGGTTTAATACCATTATTTTTTATGTGCTATCTTGCAATAGACATAGCATGTCAACCATATTTTTTCAACATCCGCTGAAAATTTTCTTTGTAAAAATCCCCGACCGGGATCCATTTTTTGCCAATAATAATACGACTTCGCTCAATCGAGTCGATTTTCGCGACAGCAATGATGTACGAACGATGCACGCGAACAAAATAGTCGCCAGGTAGCTTTTTCTCCATGGCTTTTAGCGACATTAATGTAAGTATGGTTTTACCGCTCGTGAATATTTTTATGTAGTCTTTTAATCCTTCAATGTATAAAATATCATTGAGGATTATCTTTACAGTAGTGGTTCCCTCTTTAACAAAAATAAATTCCTTTGCTGTTTTTTTTTCTTTGTCGTGAGATATAATTGGAGGAGCATGCTGTTTGTTGAATTGACGGTATGCCTTACTTACAGCTTTAAGGAACCTGTCGAATGAAAAAGGCTTTACCAGGTAGTCAGTTGCATCAAGATCAAATCCTTCCACAGCGTAGTTGCTATAGGCTGTTGTGAAAATAACCAACGGCTTGCTGCTTAATGACCGAAACAACTGGATTCCAGATAAATCCGGCATTTGAATGTCAAGAAAAATCAAATCAATTTTATCTTTTTCCAGTGCTTCTATTGCTTCAAAAGCATTTTTGCAGAGCGCTTTGAGCTTAAGGAAGGGGACTTTGCTGATAAAATCTTCCAGCAATTCAAGTGCTAATGGTTCGTCGTCTACAGCAATGCATTTCATTTGGATTGTATTTATGTTTTTTTTAACGGATTATTGCCTATCTGGCTACTGGCTACTGCCAACCGGCTACAATTTAAAAAAAGTATAAAGTTAATAGTAAAGAACTAAAATTTGAGTTTCAAAAAAAGCTCAACAACATAGGTATCATCTTTTTGATCAATTTTTAAGTCGTAGCAGTTAGGATAATGTAAATCCAAACGCTTTTTAATATTTGTTAACCCAATACCGGGTGTGTTGTCTTTTGTTTTTGATTTTGACAGGCTGTTTTTGACAGTTAGGTTCAAATCGGCTTCACCAATGTTGATGTCAATTTGAATTTTTGCCCCGTCAGCAGTTACGCCATGCTTAAATGCATTTTCGATAAAAGGGATTAAAATCATTGGTTTGATCATTTTACCAATAATATCTCCATTAATTGAAAATGATACATGGGCGTCATCGGATAACCGAAGTTTTTGCAAGTCAATATAATTCGACAGGTATTCAATTTCTTTATCTAAATCGACAAATTCTTTATCAGATTCATACAGCATGTGACGCATCAATTCCGATAGGGTGACAATGGCACCGGGCGTTTTATCAGATTTTTTGTTTGCCAGGGAATATATCCCGTTTAGTGTATTAAACAGAAAATGTGGATTAACCTGTGATTTGAGAAAGGAGAGTTCAGAGATCAGTTGTTGGTTCATGATTTCCTGTTTTTGTTTTTCGTTGCGATACCATTCCTGTGTAATTTTTATACTGGTACTTAATAAAAATGCAAATAGAACAAGACTAACAGCACCAACATTTGCCCGTTTTCCTGGCGTATTGAGAATTTTTGGGGCAAATCTGCCGAATGGAAATGTTTTAACTCTTTTGTAATGCATTCTTTTGGCCGACCCCATATCCATTCTTTCATTATGCCTTTCGATATTCTTTTGAGTTAATCGCGGGTTTTTGGGGTTTGTATTTAACGTATAGATATTTGTTATCGAACTGGCACCATATGAAAGAGCTAAACCGGCAAGAATGATTAACGAAAAGGCAATAAATTTTTTTTGCACGAGGAATTTAGGAATGAAGATAAAATAGTTCAAATAGAAAAACAAAAGGGCAATTAATAAGGTAAAGGTCCTTCTTGGGGAAAAAAGATATTCTTCAGGAAGATCAAGCAGGAAATAAGGCAATAAGAAAAAGAGAGACCAGCCCAAAATATGAAGAAGGATTATTAATGTTTTTTTATTTTTCATGTGTGGGAAAAGGAATTTCGTGATTTTGTTTTACAAAACTAAAAAACAAATTGTTCACTCAAGGTGAAAAATAGACAAAAGGGGTATTCTGATCGATTGAAGATTGGTTTTGTTCGATTAGGTTTCCGTTTGATATACGATATTTATGGAAAGTTGTAGGTTTAAGTTGAAAAACATCCTTCAATTACAAAAATAGCTATGTCAAATGCAATAAAGTGTTAAAAATATTTGATTTCTGGGAATTTCGTGTTATTTTTAGCGGTGCTTAAGTAAATCCAGATTATTAAGCCTTATAGGGAAGCCGTATATAGCCTTATAAACAGATGCAATTTGTACAATAATGGACTACTGGCGAAAACCCCTGGATATTGACAAGTATGAAATTACTCATGGCGCCATACACATCATAATAGATCGGTGCAAGGGTTGTAATTTTTGTATTGAGTTCTGTCCTAAAAAAGTCCTTGAAGTTTCAAATGAATTTAATGTAAAGGGATATCATCCCCCCATGGTAGCAGATCAGGCTGGATGTGTTGCATGTAAATTATGTGAACTCATCTGTCCTGAGTTTGCTATTTATGTTACTGAAGACAAGCATATGGCAATATCAAAAAAGGAGCCCCATGAAGATTAAACCAGCGGTTTTGACCGGAGTACATTTTATGAATGGTGATTACGCCTGTGCTGAAGGGGCATTGGCTGCTGGTTGCCGTTTCTTTGCCGGTTACCCGATCACACCCGCCACCGAAATAGCCGAAGCAATGTCAAGGAGGATGCCCCATGTGGGGGGGATATTTATTCAAATGGAGGACGAACTGGCTTCCATGAACTCAATTTTAGGGGCTTCCTGTGCCGGCGTAAAGTCAATGACCGCAACTTCGGGGCCGGGGTTCAGCCTGATGATGGAAAATTTCGGACTGGGGATTATGATGGAGATCCCATGCGTTCTGGTGAATATCCAGAGAGGAGGGCCCAGCACCGGATTACCAACGATGGTTGGCCAGCAGGATATGATGCAGGCAAGATGGGGTTCTCATGGTGATTACGAAGTAATAGCGCTTACACCAAGCTCGCCACAGGAAATGTTCGATTATACAATTAAAGCCTTTAATCTTTCTGAAAAATACCGGCTGCCCGTATTGATTATGTCCGATGAGATCGTTGGACATATGACTGAAAGAGTGGTCATCCCCAATGAAGAAGATATTTTCATTATAAATAGAAAAAAACCCAAGAATAAACCTGGTAAATATTTGATGTTTCAACCCGAAGAGGACCTGATACCCTGTATGGCCAATGCGGGAGAAGGGTACAAAGTAATCACTACTGGATTAACCCATGATGAAAGAGGCTATCCCGACATGAGTGCCGAAGCACAGGAAATACTGATTACCAGGCTGTGTGATAAGATCAGGAAAAACAAAGACGATATTATCGAGTATACAGTATTCGGACAAGATGATGCTGAGATCATAATAGCAGCGTATGGCTCTCCGGCAAGATCGGCACTGAGCGCCGTCAGCTTAGCGCGGAAAGAAGGAATTAAGGTCGGACTTTTTCGGATGATCACCGTTTGGCCATTCCCTGAAGAAAAGGTCCTTGAATTAGCAACCAGGGCAAGGGTAATTATCGTTCCCGAAATAAATAAAGGACAAATTGTACATGAAGTTGAACGTTGTTCGAAAGGCCGGTGTCAGGTAATTTCTCTTCCAAAACTTGCCAGGATCCATACCCCATATGAAATTTTAAATGTAATTAAGGAGGTTAGCAACTCATGAGTCAGAATGATATACATCCAATGGATAAACTTATCCGGGCTGATCGAATGCCTCACATCTGGTGCTCAGGATGTGGATTAGGGACGAACTTTTCATGTTTTTTGTCAGCCCTTGACCAGTCAGGGCTTGACATAGACAAATGTGTAATCGTTTCAGGTATCGGTTGTACGGGAAGAATTCCTGGCTATACAAATATTGATTCCTATCATACCACGCACGGGCGGGCCATTCCTTTTGCCACCGGTTTGAAATTAGCCAATCCTGAACTGACAGTCATTGTATTTAGCGGCGACGGGGATCTGTTCGCAATAGGTGGAAATCACTTTATCCATGCTGCAAGAAGAAATGTAGATATCAATATTATTTGCGTAAACAATTTTAATTATGGGATGACAGGTGGCCAGTTTGGCCCAACAACTCCACTCGATGCCATTACCACAACATCTCCTTATGGTAATTATGAACATCCGTTCAACCTGGTACAAGTTGCTGCAGGCAGTGGAGCTGTTTATGTGGTCAGGTGGACCAGCTTACACGTCAGACGTCTGACTAATTCTATCAAGGAAGCATTACTTAAGAAAGGATTCACTTTCATTGAAATAATTTCTCCCTGCCCTACTAGTTTCGGAAGAAGAAATAAACTCGGAGACGGGCTCGACGAGATGAAATACTACCAAAAATACAGCGTGATCAGGCACGGCATTGATCCTAAAGACGCTGATTTATGCTTGAATGGAAAAATAGTAGTTGGAAAATTTATTGATGTAGACAAACCAACCTTTTTGGATAACCAGCCAGACCTCGTGTCAATGGCAGAAAAGAATAAAAAATGAAACATACTGGTATTAAGATATGTGGGTTTGGCGGACAAGGGATTATATTGTCGGGATATATCATGGGAAAAGCCGCTGCAATATATGATAAAAAACATGCCACATTGACCCAAAGCTATGGGCCGGAATCACGGGGAGGTGCCTGCAGCGCTCAGGTCATTATTTCCGACCGTAAAGTAGACTATCCGGAGGTATTGCATCCCGACATACTTATCGTGATGTCAAAAGAAGCATATGACAAGTATACTCCAGGTTTAAATAACAAGGGGATGCTTATTTATGACGAAGATCTGGTGGAGAACGACAATAAATTTTCAACAGGAACCGGGATTTTTTCAATCCCCGCCACCCGCATTGCCGAGGATCTTGGAAAGAAGATTGTGGCAAATATTATCATGCTCGGCTTTTTCACTGCTGTTACTGATATTATTAAGGTCAAATCAATGGAGAATGCACTTTTGTCCAGCATTCCTGAAGGAACAGAAGAACTGAACCTGAAAGCTTTTCGTTTAGGTTACGATTATGGCCTCAAAAAGCTAAATAGCAAATGTGATGAGGGCAAATGAAATAAATTATGCTATCCAACAAGACGATTCTATTCAAGAATTGATCAAAGATGCTTTTGTGTGCCTGGAATGTGGTAAATGCACCGGAGCTTGTCCTATGGTTGAGTTGTTTCCTCAACACTTCAACCCTCATCACGTGCTGGAAAAATTAATCCTCAATCCCGAAAAAATCCTGGAAGAAAAAGATATTTGGTTTTGCGCTTCGTGTTACCGGTGCAATAAAAGATGCCCCCAGGGGATAGAATTACCTGAAATATTTTTAAAACTGCGGCAGAAAGCAATTAAGGAAAAAGGCTTGAAGAACCTTGAGCAGGCACTGGCAATAATCGATGAAAAAATAATCTTTCTCCAGAGTTTTTTCTGGGTTTGTTTTCATCCGGAAAGGATTCCTTTGGAAAAAAAGACAGTGGACAAGCTATTTGAAAAAAAACATTTCAAAAAAGCAAAGGCGATTATTCCCCAATCAAATCATAAAGTAGCTATCATTGGATCCGGACCTTCCGGACTGTTTGCTGCCTGTGAACTTATCTATAAAGGTTATCGTGTCACCATTTTTGAGGCCAGGCCGAATGCCGGAGGCATGTTGAGAAAATGCATACCTGAATACCGCCTGCCGACAAATATTATTGAAAATGATATAAAAAATATTGAAAAACTGGGCATTGAGATCAAAACAAATATTAAGATTGGTGAAGATCTGAAATTTAACCAGTTGTTCAAAAATGGATTCAAGGCTGTTTTTATCGCCTCTGGTGCTCACCAATGCATAAAATTAGATATCCCCGGCGAAGATCTTCCCGGCATAACAAATACGTTACAATTTCTTGAGAATCTGAAGAATAATAAGATTAAAACATTGCCCGAGAAAGTAGTTGTAATTGGAGGAGGCAATACGGCTATGGATGTTGCGTCTGCAGCAGCCAGGTGTGGGGTGAAAGAGGTAAATATCCTGTATCGCCGATCAGGTGAAGAGATCCCTGCTGATAAAAATGAGATCAGGGAAGCTGAAAATGATGGAGTCAGGATTCATTATCTTACATCTCCCGGTAAATTTATAGGAAAAGACAGAATTGAAAAGATCGAATGCTATAAAATGGAATTGGGACCTCTTGATTTTACCGGAAGGAGAGGCCCCATTCCGATAAAAAATTCTGAATTCGAAATGGATGCAGATATGGCAATAATAGCAATTGGTGAGCTGCCATCAATTAATTATCTTCCTGAAGAAGTGATGATTAATAAAGACAAGACTATCGCAGTCAATCCTCAAACAATGGAAACTACGATGACCGGTGTTTTTGCCGGAGGTGATGTGGTTTATGGGCCAGCAACCGTGTCGGAAGCCATAATTTCAGCAAAAAAAGCAGCAGAAGCTATTGATCATATTTTTAAGCAAAATGGAAACTGATCAAAACAAAAAACTCAGAATAGGTGTTTATATCTGTCATTGTGGCCTTAATATTGCCGGTTCTGTCGACTGTGTAGCAGTCAGGGAATATGCCTCCCGCCTTCCGGATGTTGTTGTGGCTGATGACAATAAATACACCTGTTCTGATCCTGGCCAGGAGATCATCAAACAGGATATCCGGGAACATAAGTTGAACCGGGTTGTTGTGGCTTCCTGTACCCCCCGGTTGCATGAGCCTACATTCCGGACAGCCTGTTCCGAAGCAGGATTAAATCCTTATTTGTTTGAAATGGCCAATATCAGGGACCAATGTAGCTGGGTCCATTTGTACGATAAGGAAAATGCCACCGAAAAAGCAAAAGACCTTGTTAAGATGGCGGTTGCCAGAGCCCGGTTGCTTAAACAGCAAACGGAAACGGAGGTTCCAATTATTAAAAGATCTCTTGTTTTAGGCGGTGGCGTTGCAGGCATACAGGCTGCACTGGATCTCGCCGACCAGAACTATGAAGTGTTTTTGGTTGAGAAAGAGCCAAGTATTGGAGGGAAAATGGCTCAGATTGATAAAACCTTTCCAACTATGGATTGTTCGATCTGTATTCTGGCTCCCAAAATGAGTGAGGCAGGCAGACATCCCAATATAACCATATTGTCTAACAGTGAAGTGATAGAAGTTAGCGGACATGTTGGAAATTTTAGTGTGAAAGTCCTGAAGAAAGCCCGTTACGTTGATGAAAAAGAATGTACCGCCTGCGGTGATTGCACCGAGGTTTGTCCTGTTATCAGGCCTAACGAATTTGATGTGGGTCTTGCTACAAGAAAGGCCATATATACTCCTTTTGCCCAGGCCGTTCCATCAGCATATATAATAAATATGGATGACTGTTTGGGTTATGTTCCGATTGCCTGCAATAAATGTGTTGAAAAATGTGAAAAAAACGCCATTAACTTTGACATGCAAGATGAGGTGCTTGAACTGGACATAGGAACGGTTATTGTTGCCACAGGTATTGATGTCTACGACCCGACAGAAATAACGGAATATGGTTACCGCCGACATGAAAATGTTATCTCCAGTCTTGAGTTTGAACGTTTGATCAATGCCGGAGGCCCCAGTGGAGGCCACCTCATTCGCCCCAGCGATAAAAAGACACCCAAAACTGTTGCCTTTATTCAGTGTGTTGGCTCGCGGGATGAAAAAAGGGGCCATCCATATTGCAGCAATGTCTGCTGTATGAATACGATCAAGGACTCTCTACTGATCAAGGAGCACTGGCCTGAAACGGATATCAAGATCTTCTATCTCGATATTAGAGCTTACGGAAAAGGTTTTGAAGATCTATACAAACGATCCAGGCGCGAAGGTGTAATGTATATCAGGGGGCTGCCTGGTGAGATAAGGGAAAATCCGGTTACAAAGAACCTGGTTATTATTTCAGAAAACACCAATACCGGACAGGTCAAGGAGTATGAGGCTAATATGGTAATTCTGTCGGTAGGTATGGAACCGGCAAAAGATAGTGATGTCGTACAGCGATTGTTCACGCTTTCCAAGACATCCGATGGCTTTTTTATGGAATCACATCCCAAACTTAAACCTGTGGATGCACCAACGCAAGGTATTTTCTTTGCCGGATGTGCAGAAGGACCAAAAGATATCAAGGATAGTGTGACACAGGCAAGTGCCGCTGCTGCCAGGGCCAGTATCCTGATGAAAGCCGGCAAAATAAAGGTCGAAGCAATAACCTCAGTGGTTAATAAAGAGCTATGTACAATATGTGGCCGTTGTGCAAAAGTTTGCCCATACAACGCTATCGAAATTGATGTTAAGAACAAGATTCCTGCCAAAATAATAGAAGCTGCTTGTGTTGGATGTGGTACCTGCGGAGCAGAATGCCCGTCTAATGCAATTACAATGCAACATTTTACTGATGACCAGATACATGCACAAATCGATGCTGTGACAGAAGAGAATGCTGATAAAAAAATAGTTGCATTTTGCTGCAACTGGTGTTCCTATGCCGGTGCCGACTTTGCAGGAGTAAGCAGGATGCAATATCCCCCGAGCGTAAGAATTATCAGGACAATGTGCAGCGGCCGGGTATCTGAAGAATTCGTTTTGCGAGCTTTCCGCAGAGGTGCAGCAGCAGTTTTGGTTGCCGGATGCCATCTCGGGGATTGTCATTATATTGATGCTAACTACCAGACCAAAAAGCGGGTTGAACGATTGTGGAGGAAGCTTGAAAAGAAAGGAATAAACACTGAACGTTTGCAACTTGCCTGGATCAGTGCTGCTGAAGGTGAAAAGTTTGCATCCACCATAAAGAAGATGCAAAAAATTCTGGAAACAGTAACTCCTGATGAAATTAAAAAAACCGTTGAGGCATTGGAAGAAAGAAAGAGAGAGATAGCTTAATAAAATCAGTATAGACAGGAATTGCTAATCAGTTTTTGTTCTCAGTTCAGTTTTGCCTACCACTCTATAAACGGGATACGGGTAATATCCTTTTCCCCATTGAGGAACCAGGTACCGGTCAAAGAAGTTCCATTTTAACAGTCCATCATCAGCCAGTGGTTCGAGTAAATATGCTGCCAGGCTTCCCAGGGGTTGGGCTGTTCGAATAACATAAGTCCCTGCAGGAAATTCTCTGTTTTCTGCAATGAAGTCACCTTTAATCGTATTCGTATAATGACCCTGGTTTAGTCTTTCTGCAGCAGTTAGTTTTTTGATATTAAACTTTTCTACAGCAAGAGTCGTTTTTTCCCCAAGGCGTTCGATAGTAATCCCGTGTGTTTCTATTACGTCTAAAATCGTAGGATCCGAAAGCGACAAAATATAGGCATAGGGGAATTTTATATTTTTTGCTGGAAAGTAATCGGCGAAATAAAAAATGGTGACTGTTTTTTTTCGATCACTTTTTTTATATCGGGTCCTACCGCTTTCATCAACATATTTATCTGCTTCGAACGCTTTTATAGTAATTTTTTCAGGCGTTGGCTCACGTTTATATTCAAAGGCAAATGAATCGGTTATAGCAGGATCTAACCCTCTTTTTATTACTTCTGCATCAGCATCTTCCAGGAGGTGTATTATTTCTTTTTTATGAGTAGAGGCATATTCTAAAATTGAACGCAATAAATAATAGTTTCCGTTAACCCGTGTTTCAAAATCAGCATATACATAATTTTCATTCAATATAGAAAGCCTGTTTCGCAGGCCAATATAATTCACCATGTAGCGAGGCTCTGTAGCGGAATAGACCCAGCCCTTTTCAGGGTTTGTCCGATCAATAAATTCACCGTAGAAAATGTTATCAACCTGGTATTTTTCGCTAAGTCTTTCAGATACCAACGGCATCAGCTTATCACGCATATAGTTAATCAGGTTTCGGTCGCCATTAGGGTTCATCATCCAGGTGAAGGTAACCGGCTCTTCGTGATACGACCCATTGGTGGTATGGCAATCAACACTTATAGCCGGATCCCACCGGTTTAAAACATGCGTTACAACGCCTCTTATTTCAGGAGTTTCCAGTTTCATGGCATCGCGGTTCAAATCGAGATTTTGTCCATTATAGCGAACCCCGACCCCGTTTTTTGGCCCATTTTGACGTGTACGGTTTTTTGTGCTGATCTTTTCATTTCCGTCGGCATTAAGGATTGGGCATATCAGCACTACTGTATTTTTGAGGATATTTGATACATCATTGGCTAATAAATCTCTGGCCAGCATCAGCGTTGCTTCTTTCCCTTCAACTTCTCCTGCATGAATGTTGCCCTGGAGGTAAACAACAATCCGGTCGTCGTTCTCAAGGTCCGCAGGGTTTTGTGGCAAGGGGTTTCCAATCACGAGTAAAGGGATATCTCTCCCTTCAATTGACCGGGCCATGGTTTCGACCCGAATATATGGCGAAGATTGTTCCAATACTTCGATAAATGATATAACATCATTATAGGTTGACGTTGATTCATAGTTTGATTTTTCAGCTACAGTCAGCAATGTTGGCTGTCCTTTTGCCGAGACACAGAGCAAAAAGGCTAAAGGCAATAACAAACAGATTGTTTTCATAACCAATTTTTTAGAAAAAACAGATTCTGCCACGGTAGGAAAATCATTTCGAATATCGAATATCGTTATTCGTATATCGGATATCAAGATAGAGCTTTAATCATAGCCCTGACCTCTTCCCACTTAGCATCATCCAATGTAGCACCAATAACTTCAATAATTTTTCCGGAAAGGATTGCCCCCAGGTGGCCACAATGTTTAAGGGGTAAATCATTAACTAAACCAAAGAGGAAACCCGAAGCATAAAGGTCTCCAGCCCCTGTTGTGTCAAGTGATTTTACATCTATTACACCGACGTTGACTTTTTCTTGCCCCCTTTGTGTCAATGAACCCCTTTTGCCGATTTTCACAACAGCAATTTCACAAAGTTGAGCCAGGTTATCCAATCCCTCTTCCGGCTCTAATCCAGTGAACGATTTGACTTCCTCTTCATTAGCAAAAATAATATCAACATATTCTTTAACAATCATTTTGATAAAATCCAGATGATCAGTAACAACATTGTAACTGGCAAGGTCCAATGAGACCATCAGGTTATTTTCTTTTGCAAGCTCAACCGCTCGTTTAAGCAGATCATGATTTTGTACCATGTATCCTTCAATATGGATGATTTTATAAGGTTCAAACAGTTGGGAGGAAAGGTCTTCTGCAGATAATTCCACTGCCGCCCCCAGGTATGTGGCGAATGTACGTTCTGAATCAGGAGTTATCAGGGCAATAGCGCGGCCTGTCGCCAATTTGTTTTCAAACAAGTGAGATTTAATGTTGTTTTTGCTAAGTTCATTGTGGAAGATTTTGCCATACTCATCGTTGCCTACTTTTCCGATAAACCCGGTTTCTACGCCCAGGTTTGCCAGGCCATAGATTGTATTGGCGGCAGATCCGCCCCCGGTGAGTCTTTTATCAAGAGTCTGTGTATGCTTTAGGATCTTATCTGATAGTTCTTTATCAACCAGTTGCATACTTCCTTTTGGCAGGTTAAAATGTTGCAGGACATCATCATTTTTAAGCCTGGTCATAATATCCAGGAGGGCATTTCCCATGCCGAGAATTTTTTTCATAGTTGCAGCCGTAACCGTTAAACTAAATTTACTTTTTCGGCAAAAGTAATGAATAAGATTTAAAATGTATGCCCCCCGGTTACTCGTTGCCAGTCCCGAAAAACAGCAAATCTTGATTTGCTTGTTTTTCGAGGATCCTCGAAATGTTAACAAAATCAAAGATTTTGACCATTTCGGGATTGATAGTTGACAATGAAACAATATATTTTTTTAATTTTAATTGTATTTCAAGCAAGGATTAGCGAATCCGGGTTAAAACAGTAATTTTTCAACAAATATTATTATCAATTTAAAAATTTTAAGTAATTTTGCACCCTCTTAAGGAGATCCTTGATCAGGTCAGGGATTAATTCCCCAATAGCTCAGCTGGTTAGAGCGACTGACTGTTAATCAGTAGGTCCCTGGTTCGAATCCAGGTTGGGGAGCAGCAAAAGAGGGATTTCAACATGTTGAAATCCCTCTTTTGATATACGATATCCGAATAAAGATACACGATGTGCGAAATGGTTTTGGCTCCGGGAGCCAGGGATTGTAACAAATCCCACCAACTTTTTCATTATTAATCAGATTTTTATACATTTGCATCCCTTTTGATGGGATAACGATTATTAATACTTAAAATCAATAAATTAAGATGAAGGTTTATCAGACGAGTGACATACGAAATATTGCGCTGATTGGTGGTGCAAAGACCGGGAAAACAACCCTTGCAGAAGCGATGCTTTTTGAAGGTGGTAAAATCAATAGAAGAGGATCAGTTGATGAGAAAAATTCAGTATCCGACTATAGAGAGATAGAGCTGGAAAGACAAAATTCAGTCTTCGCTTCCGTTCTCAATGCAGAATTCGGTGGAATGAAAATAAACATACTCGACACACCGGGATTTGATGATTTTATTGGTGACGTGGTCTCCTCACTTTATGTGGCCGACACGGCCGTTATGGTACTTAATGCTCAAAATGGTATTGAGGTAGGAACCGAAGTTACGTGGCGGTGGACTGCAAAGTATAGCAAACCTGTCATCTTTGCTATAAACCACCTTGAACATGATAATTCAAACTTTGAAGAAACCGTCGAACAACTGAAAAAACATTATGGCGGAAGTGTTACCATTTGCCAGTACCCTGTTAATGTCGGACATGGATTTGATTCGGTGATCGACTTGTTGAAAATGAAAATGTATAAATTTCCGGCCGGTGGTGGTAAGCCGGAGATAACGGATATTCCGGATGCTGAAAAAGCAAAAGCAGAAGGGCTTCAGAATGCAATGATCGAAGACCTGGCTGCTATTGACGAAGACCTGATGGAAACATATTTTGAGAATGGAACGCTTACGGAGGAAGAAATACAAAAAGGCTTGCATTTGGGTATTAGGAACAGGGGCATATTTCCGGTTTTATGTATAAATGCCAAACAAAATATGGGCGTCAACAGATTGTTGGAGTTTATTAATGGCAGCGCACCTGCACCGGATGAAGCCATTCAACCAAAAACAAACAGCGGAAAAGAACTCACATGTAAAGCGGGTGACACTGTTAATGTATTTGTTTTTCAAACAAACATTGAACCTCATCTTGGAGAAGTCTCTTATTTTAAGGTTTATGGTGGCGAGATTTATGAATCTGTAGACCTGGTAAATATTCAAACGAAATCGAAAGAAAGATTATCACAACTGTTTGTTTTTAATGGAAAGAACAGAGAGAAAGTTGAAAAACTGAAAGCCGGCGACATTGGTGCTACCATTAAGCTGAAAAATGTAAATACCAATGACACACTTTCTGTGCCGAACAATGATGATTTTGTTACCCCTATTGAATTTCCTGAGCCTAAATTCCGCATGGCTGTGAAAGCAATAAATTCGGCTGATGATGAAAAACTTGGCTTAGCCTTTAATGATCTTCGCAAAACCGATAAAACCATCAAAGCGGGTTATTTTAAAGAACTTCGTCAGATGATTATTGAAGGCCAGGGCGAGCTCCACCTGAATATTATTAAATGGCATTTTGAAAATCAATATAAAATACCCGTTGAATACTTCACACCAAAAATTCCATACAGAGAGACGATTACACGCGTGTCGCAGGCTGCTTACCAGCATAAAAAACAATCAGGTGGTGCCGGGCAATTTGGTGAGGTGAGTATTGTTCTTGAACCATATGCAGAAGGGCTTCCCAAGCCTTTAAAATATAAGATTAAACAGACAATGAGAAAATCATCTGTTCAGCCATTAAGCATTCAAAAAGGCGATGGCGAGATTACAGTTAATGTCAGGGGATTAGATGAGATAGAATTAGAATGGGGGGGCAAGCTGGAATTTTACAATTGTATTGTTGGTGGTGCTATCGATGCCCGCTTTCTCCCGGCTGTGCTGAAAGGGGTTATGGAAAGAATGGATCAGGGCCCGCTTACCGGCTCTTATGCCCGGGATATTCGTATTTGTGTTTATGATGGTAAAATGCACTCTGTCGACTCCAATGAGATTTCCTTTAAAATTGCAGGGAAAACAGCTTTTGGTATGGCTTTTAAAGAAGCAGGCCCAAAGATCCTTGAGCCGATTTACGACCTGGAGGTAATTGTTCCCGAAGATAAAATGGGGAATGTGATTACAGACCTTCAGGGCCGTCGTGCTATTATTATGGGGATGGAAGGCGGTACTATTAAAGCTAAAGTCCCGCAGGCAGAAATGGCCAGGTATTCAACAGCTTTAAGCTCGTTAACAAGTGGTTGGGCAACCTATTCAATGAAGTTCGCCGAATATGCTCCGGTTCCAAACGATGTTCAGGATAAATTATTGAAAGAATACGCTGAACAACAGAAAGAAGAAGAATAGGCCTCCTGAAGAATATACGATATCCGAATAACGATTAACG
>JAGLWB010000259.1 GCA_023133655.1 Bacteroidales bacterium | reverse complement strand
GGTGTTTTAATAGATGACAACAGTTCCCACAGGTGCCTCTATTGTCATAGCCTTTGTGATAGTAAGTGTGCCGGATTCATTATAGTAACCTTTTACAATGCTTAAGATACCGCCGGTTGTAACGCCTGACACTCCCTGTGTTACGGTTGAATAAGGTCTGAATATTGTTCCATCATCACCGCCCAGAGCATGACCATTATCAACATACTTAACATTTGATCCCGGGAATGTTTGAATAGTATTTTCCAGGTCATTATTTTCAAAACTTGTCCCTTTATTATATCCCCCGGTCGAATAACAACCTCCATTTGTATGAATACCTATTGTGTAATTAGTTCCATAATATATTACCGGACTACCTGATCCTGCATTCCAGGTATCGACTTCATATTTCCAGTATACTTCTGAGCTCCCAATATATACTTCCCCAAGGTTGGGACCCGTATGTGTTTGCTGGACTTTATTTTGATAATTATAACCTCCTGTTGATCCTGTCGGATCATTATCTTTTCCACATCCTGTGATACGTAATGTGGTTGGGCTGTAATCTCTTGTCATTCTATAAAAATCATTTTGGGCTTGATAAGGCATAAGGCCGGTGTTGCTGTTAGCATATACGTCAAAAACAAGCCAGTCGTCACCAAGGCCATTATCATGGTAATCAAAGCCAGCTTTAACAACGTAATGATTATCTGGATCGGAGAAGTTAAGTGTACCATCCGGATCCGATTGAGGTACCTCAAATTCAATAAAGCTCATTCCACCGTAACAGTGGCCTGCTGCTAAATGAGCACCGTTAGAAACAATAAAGGCAGTACACCAGCCTAATGAATCTGAGCCACTAATATATATTTCTCTTGCTACAGCATCATCATATGAGAATACACGGTCGTCTGTTAACCCACAAATAGACCGTGTCCCGCCCGAAACATATTCTCCAGCTATCAACTCCCGGATTTCCAGGTAGATGTCTCTATCCTCGGGGGCCACAAAAAGGTCAACTCTTACAGCTTCCCCATTAAAAAAGGTTGAACCATTATGCCAGTGGGATAAATTAGTTGAATCTAACTTTTGAGTTCCTTCATCTTCCAAAGAGGTAATTTCAATATAGCTGTTTTTGCCCAGATTGCAATCTCCAAAATGAACGCGTAGCCAGGGTGAATTATCAACCCTCAGGATGTAAGTAAAAGGGTTCGTATGGCCTGCACCTGGATCAGCAGGGCCATCATAAACTCCGGAAAACACCTCATAAGGATAGTGATGATAGGGTGTCTTATCAGGCTGACAAATTGCAATGCCTGGTAAAGAGAAAATTAATAGTAAAAGTAAAATATATGTTTTCATTTTCCAGCCCTCCTATTGTAAAGTGACAAGAACGAACACAAGACCTTTACCCTCTTCAAGGCCTGACATGGCTTTACCGAGAATGGCTCCCTGTGCTTTTCCGTAATCGGTCACTTTCATGGCATGACCCGGTGTAGCGGATGTTGTAAGCAGGTCACCCGGTTCAATAGCGCCATGAGTAGCATCGGCCCAGCAATAAACACGGCCGGTGAGAGCCACAGGGTATTCACCATCGGCTTCTGTATCCTTATCCTGTAAGAACAGCCCTGTTTTAATGTTACCGGCACCGCTGATAATGCCTGCAACGCAACGGTCGTATTCTAAATCTGATATCTTTAGTTTTCCAGAAAAATTTTTATCGATGGAAACCACCATACCCGGATTTATTTCATTTTCCGAGATAACATCAAAAGGCTCGGCAATGTCACTGCCACCTGTTATTTGTAGTTCGTCTGTTATGATTCTGCCGTCACCACCATAATCTGCATCGATTTCTATTGATACTGTTGTTCCATCACTTTTATAGAATTTCAGCGAGTGATCTGATTGATCGTAATACATTGCCGTTGTTGAAGTTGAAGCGAATTCATTTGCATCGAATTTGAAATAAAGATCATTCAATTTGTTCTCTATTTTCCAATCATAATAGCTACCACCAGATCTTATTAATTCAAGACCAGCAATACTATGATTTGATGAAGTAATCCGTGCGTACTGATTGCCGGAGCCATAAACTTCCAGATGTTGAACAGGATCTCCGCTACCAATTCCAACATTACTATTCTGATCAATATAAAAGGATCCGTCAGAACTCGCCCACGTTTTACTAATAGAGAAATTATTATCACCAATCAATCCTACATACCATTGGGCTGCACCTACTGTCTTGTACATGATATATCCATTGTACGACGCATTTCCTTTATCAATTATTAAACCTGCATAATCTGTTGAAGATTTAGCCCTGATCCATGATGAGTAGTTATCATACACATCAAGATCATACCCCGGATTTGTTGTGCCAATTCCAACATCCCCTCCGTTAAAATAGGTTGTGCCATCTGAATGGATTTTTACTTTAATATCGTCATTTTGGTCATATAAATATAAAAGCGCATCACTTCCAAGCGAGCTAAAACGGGCTCTTGTTGGATTACTGCCTCCTGTGGTATAAAAAGATACATAACCACCATGAACATGAAGCTTAGCAGACGTGTTTGTTGTTCCAATTCCGACATTTTTGGCGGATGAGATATAGAACGTTCCGTCAGTTGGAGAATGGGTTTTACTGATAGAGAAATTATCATCACCAATCAGTCCTGCAAACCATTTGTCTATACCGGCAGTCCTGTATACCATATATCCATTGTCCGATAAATTTCCTTTATCAATTATTAAACCTGCATAACTCGTTAAAGATTTAGCCCTGATCCATGATATGTCAGTAGCAATCACATCAAGATTAAGCCCCGGGTTT
>JAGLWB010000258.1 GCA_023133655.1 Bacteroidales bacterium | reverse complement strand
TGCAATACCAATAAAGGATTTTGAAGTTTTCAATAAAATGATTTTGTCAAAAATAAATGATTATTACTTAGTTGGCGGTTTAAATGTGGAGGAAGCCTATAAACCATTTCAGAAGATTTTTTCAGCACTGAGAGAAAATAAAATGAATTCTGTATTATATAGTGATTTAGTCAAAGAGAATAAGAAAATAACTAAATACTACAAGGATGCTAAGAGAAGTAATTTATTATTCTATCTCCTCATAAGTGTGGTATTTGCGTTAATAATTGCTGTTATTGTATTCTTTATTCGCAGGAAAAGAAAAAAGAAAGATGGAATACCAATTGATATTAAAAGTAATTGAATTCACTACCGAAGAATGGGTAGACACCTAAATGGTTTATTACATTGAATATTTCCATTTACCATCTTCCATGACAAATTTATTGGTTTCCGTATCTTCTTCTCCGTTACCATATATTATTTTCAACGTTACATCTGCTTTATCACCTGCTTCGTTGATTTCTTCTTCAATAATTTCAATTGATTTGATCCCCTCTTTTTTCTTTATTTCTTCTTGTCCCATCAGTAACAGAGCAGTCAATTTAGCTTTGTCTTCTTCTGATAATTCTTCACCGTTGGTTGAAAAAACAGCAATAGCAGCATCAACATTTCCTTTTTCGATATCTTCAAACATTTTTTTCCCGATATCACCTGGCGAAGATGAAGATGAAGTCCCACAGGATGTAGTAAAAAACAATAAACTTGCAATAGCAAGACTTAAAACGAGACTAAATTTTTTCATACGTGTAGCTTTTTTAAAGTAAATGAATTAATAATGATTAGAAATAATAAATTTCTTCTAAATAAAAATTATTTAATAATGAACTTGGTAGAATAATGAAGCCTTTCACAAAAGGCAAAAAAAGTTTATCATACTTGCCTTGTGTCAAATCAATTCCGACTTTTTGATATGCCTTCCAAACCAGTTCAGTGCAATACAATTTATTTTCACTTTTAAGGTCAAAGGCATCATCAAAAACAATTTCATCATCAAAATATGATTTTGCTGATAAAGCGGCAAGTTTTGCGGAATTTGCATATTGTTCTTTAAGCCGGAAAATACTACCTCTGGATGCTTTTTCAGAACTAAAAAAAACAGACAATTTTTCCATCTTTACATAATCAATACCCGTTTCTGATTCATCCGGTACCGTATGTATTACATAAGGTGTTTTATTTAACACGTAAATAACACCAACATGCGAATAAGATGATGTCCGGTCGGTAATTAAAACCACATAACTTTCTATACTCCTTCCTTTTCTGAAAACAAGATCCCCATCTTTCAAAACAAAATCGCAACTAAAAGTATTCGTGTTTTGTTTTGTCCTACTATGAAGTGTGTAGAAAACAACAGAAAGCAAAATGGAAACAATTAGCCCAAGTAATAGCAACAGTTTTTTTCTGTTAATTGATCCAGAGGTAATATTCGGCATGAATTACAATTTTATAAATCCCAGGTATGAACCCCAAAGCCTGGACCCAGTAACGTCCCAATATTGATCGAATTGCCAAACTCTTTTCATTGGTGCTGGTTGCTTTTGTCTGGGCATATAAAGCGGGGATTTTTCCATACTCTATTTGTTCTATAAAAATCAAAAAGCATGGAAGAAAAGCTAAAAGTTTATTCAAGTACGGACTGACATATCTTGCAAATGTGCTGTTTTTAAACGATATAAATAAATTTAAAGAGTGTTGTGAATTTTTGTCATGTACTTAGCTCCGAATATTACATTTTTTTGCTTTAATTTCCCATAATACTTTCAAATTTAAAAATATTGAGAAGCCAACTTTGGATAGATGACCCCTTAATTATAAAAACCAGAGTAAATAGTGTAATTATAAATCTGCTATTACAGTATTTACTTCGTTTACAAAGTTTTGCACTTTTGATTTTTCTAAAATTGATATATTATACCCTGTGCTTTGACCAGCATTATTTGTAATAACAAAAGTTGCAGTATAGCAATTAAGTATATTTACCAAACCTAATATAATAAGAATAATTCCTATTATAAGAGAAGTACTAAACAATAAAAACCCCCCAATAACAAGAATAAGTCCAAGCAAAAGTCTTAAAAAATGAAATTTAGTAGAACTAGTTACAGATGCAATTGTTTTTAACGGTTGGGCTACTTGAGCTTTTCCTAAAGGAATTACCGCTAAGAAGGTGTTCGGTGTATGACCTGTTACTCTTTTGTTCGTTAAACAATATTTTGCTTTGAGCCAGAATAGAATAAGATTTGCTGTAAACACATCTTCTCTTATAATTTTCTCATCTTTACCAAGTATTGTACTCATAATTATATCTCCTTTTTTTTAAATACTTTTTAGCTTATAAGGCTTCAGTATCATTCCGTTTTTTTAAATGGTTTCTGGACTCCATTTTATTGTAATTATTAAAATATATCAGTTAGAAATTATCAAATAACTTTTGGGGTGGTTCTCGTGCCTGTTGTTTCATTGGTTTTTTTTTAAATACTTTCCCATTACTTACTTATTAATCCGACCATACCATGTAAAAATACAAATTAATTTAGTAATGGGAATCAAGAGTTAACATTTGGTGTCAGATCTTAGTTAATGATTAGCTTTTTAATAGTATACTCATTGCTGTTTTCATCGGTTAACTTGATGAAATAGATGCCTTTATCCAGGTCAGTGAGATTTATCTCCTGAACTTTTTGGGTAATAACATCGCTGGTGATAAATTGACCAACAATGGAGTATATTTCATACGCTAAGTCAACTCCGCTCGAATTAATATAAAACTGTCCATCACCCGGATTGGGATAAATAGCTATATCGGCTATTGAAACACCTATCTCTTCCAATCCAACAGTTACATGTATATATTCTGTTTTGGTCTCTGTGCTTTCGCCAAAAGTATTTGCAACTATCAGTATCACGTCAAAATCGCCGGCGTTATTGTAGACTACCAACGGATTTTGTTCGTTTGAGGTTATAGGAGTGCCACCTTCAAAGATCCATGTCCACGTTACAGGATCTCCGGTAGATTCGTCCGTAAATTGAACACTTTCTCCAACTGATATTGCTGTTTCACTGGCAAAAAAGGCTGCTTCCGGAGCATACCCAACAAGTATATAATCAGCTTTATATTCCGTGTCTTCTCCATATTCATTGGTAACTACAAGCGTAACATCGTACGATCCGGCTGCATTGTAAACAATGCCTGTCGGATTTTCGGCTGTTGATGAAGCAGGAGAAGCTCCTTCGAAGGTCCACGACCATGATGTAGGGATACCTGTTGAAAGGTCGGTAAAATCAATGCTGCTTCCAACAGTTATGATTGTTTCACTGGCCAAAAAGTTAGCAACAGGTGGGATTTCAGTACATCCACCTCCCGGTGTAGCAAAAATGGAGTCGCCGGCGCTGTTAATGGCAATAAACTCAGTAGAAGCGCTCCAGCTTTCGGCCAGGCTGTTGTCATCACTTGGGTTGCATAGTGTTAGCGAGGGCCCCTGTCCGTCAGGCTCAGTTGGCCAGGGAGCTTCATCATCATAAGGAACATAATCCAGCACAGACCCAAATTGATTAGAAAGCTCAATGGGCTCACCGCCGTTATTTAATGAACTTCCATCGTCCCATTGATAGGCATTTACCCCAAACGTATTGAAGAAAGCCGTTGCATTCTGAGCGATCAATAAATATTCTCCCGGGGTCATGGTTACATCAGGGAAAGTAAATAAAATACCGTCGGTGAAATAAAAACCTTCCAGGTAAATGGTCTCAACATCATTGTTATATAATTCGATGAATTCCAATGAGTCGGTCCCGGCTTCCGGTGGGTTATACATTATTTCAGAAATAACCAGATCGTATTGAATAGGTTCCGTAACAGAGATGTATCCGGCTTTTACTTCAGTATCTTCACCATACGCATTTGTAACGGTAAGTGAAACATCATATTCACCAGCTGAATTATATAATATGCCAACCGGATTTTTTTGCGTGGAGGTGCTTGGTGTACCACCGGCGAACGACCATGCCCAGGAATCCACTTCACCCAGAGAGAGGTCGGTAAAGTCAATACTTTGCCCGGTGAAAATAGCTGTTTCGCTTGCCATAAAGTCGGCAACTGGTGGGCTTCCGGGTTCAAGGACAACAATATAACCTGTTTTTGTTTCGGTATCCTGTCCGTAATTATTAACAACAGTTAATGTTACATCATAAATGCCTGCCGTGTTATAGACAATACCCTGGGGATCCTGATCATTTGAAGATGACGGTGTTCCGCCGGGGAATGACCATGACCATGTTAGCGGGTCACCCAGTGAAAGGTCGGTAAAGTTAACACTTTGACCGGCTTCAATTTGTGTTTGATCAGCCTCAAAATCAGCTATTGGAACCATAGCACCGCATTCTGCTCCCGGTGTGGCAAAAATTGAATCACCGGCTGCGTTGATAGCAGCAAGTTCAAGAGATGCCGACCAGAAATCAGGGATTGAGTTATCGTACGAAGGATCGCAGAAAGTTAATGACGGGCCAAACCCATTTGCCTCCGGGGGCCATGGAGCCTCATCATCATAAGGAACATAGTCAGTGGTAAATCCATAGGCGTCATTTAATTCTACCTCTCCTCCTGTGTTGCTTAAAGACCCACTGGCCCATTCGAGCGGACTAAATCCAAATGTGTTTTCAAAAGCTTCCTGATCGTAGGCTATGACCAGATATTCGCCAACAGCCAGCGTAATATTGGGGAATGTAAAGCTAACACTTTTGGTCAACTTAAATCCATTTAGGTTTGTGGGGACCGGTTCATTGTTATAGATCTCAATAAACTCAATACTGTCCGTTCCGGTTTCAGGCGGGTTATACATGATCTCTGTGATCACAACATCGGGTGGCGAATAGATACAACCTGTGCCTGGTGATGCGTAAATAGAGTCGCCGGCTGCATTAACCCCGGTGTAGTCCATTGATGATGACCAGAAATCAGGAATAGAGTTATCCTGGCTGGGGTCGCAGAATACCAGTGAAGGACCATTTCCATCAGGCTCTGTTGGCCATGGAGGGCTATCATCATAATCGACAATATCAACCATTCTGTTCAGGTTGTCCATCAGAATAATGTCTTCACCGCCATTGCTCAACCCACCACTGGTCCATTCGAGTGCTGTTACGCCAAATGTATTCATCATGGCTTCAGCGTTAACAGCAATAAGGACAAAATCACCGGCATTTAGCTGATATTGAGGGAAAGAAAAGACGAACCCTTGTGAGAAATAGTAATTCTCCAATTCAACAGCTTCGGTTGTATTGTTATATACTTCAACAAATTCGAGTGAGTCTGTTCCGGCTTCCGGTGGGTTATACATGATCTCAGTGATAACAAGGTCGGGTATACCGGGGAAGATATGTGTAAGTGTTTGAGGCAGTGAATCAGGAATAGTAAATTGCCAGTTTCCGGCAACCCAGTTATGATCCTGATCATTCACGCCCCACTCCCATGTATTGGCCCCATAGTCAACCGCTAAATCGTATTGCGTGGCAAAAATATGGTCCCCAGGGGTAACATCACCATGTGTTCCATCATCATAGAATGGAGCATGTTCAACGCCACCGCCCCAGCCCGGATCATAAAATCCATCAGGGGTCCAGCTTCCTTTCAGGAAAAACCCTCCGAAAGTTTGTCCCTGCGAGTCATCAACAACAAACGTAATTGTAGCAAATACAGGTGGAGGGCCTGATACTTCTGTATAATTGGTCGACATGTCATATGTAAACGTTGTACTATCTACGCCATTGGAAGAAAAAGGAACGTTTCCACCGGTACTTTGATCCCAGTTATGGTTCAGGGTCACTTTACATTCCCAATCACCAAAAGGCACCAATAACACGAGGGTAAAGATATCATCACCATCAGGATCTTCCATTTCACCGATCAAGTCTGTGGGGTCCCAGTCGTTACCACCTAATTCGGAAATAAAATTACCAGCTACAACAGGAATGGTGTGTGTAACAAGCTCGTCAGTAATATTAACTTTCCAGGTAATATCTTCATCTCCGGTAAGGATGATGTGTTGATTAACACTCGGATAATTCGGCTGGCTCCAGTCGTCGCCTTCCAGCACTTTGTATTCATTATCACCGGCCGACAATGTTTTTGTCAATTCCCACACGCCATTAGCATTTTCAGAGAGGACATAATCAGGGTCGGTTGTATTCCATCCCTGGAACGAACCAACTATCCTGGCTGTAGCAGCAAAGGTTTCGATATCACCTTGATTTCTTGGGTTGATGCGATAAAAAGGACCTGACCAGTACCAGTCTACCACACCGGTAATTGAGGCATAGGTTTCACCTACTTGCATTGTAATATCACCGAAATGATAATTAACATTATCTCCAACATGAAAATAATAGGTAGTTGTTCCATCTGACCAGCTACACATGTAATCATAATCAGTATATGATTCAACGGTAAAATTTTCTATTTTCACCAATTGTCCTTCCCATTTTTCTCCGGGGTCGGTATCGGCAGGTATTATAGAGTCAATGTCGGAACCGTTAATTACTGCTGGGCCGTATGGGGAATTACCAGTTGAAACGGTGGAAATCAGTTGAGGATTTTCAAGTTCTGTCAGGTTATTGTAAACAGTTCTTTCTCCAACCATCAATATTTCATCACCAACGGCCACAAGTGCATCGAATGAGTTATCATATATCAATACTCCACTATAAGCTCCTGCGGCGTCACTTATCCATACATTATTGTAGTCATCGTTGGCTGAAACAATTGTTTGAAAAGTAGCTGTATGAGTGTTATCCATTGTCCCGCCGGGATTGGTTGTGTTTGTAAATGCCACAGGCATAATACCGGCATAAAAGTCATAATCAGAGCTGTTGGCGGCATCAGCAATGTTATCAACTGTAATATCTCCGGCCATATTGGAAGAGGCGCCACTCAGGTGGACCAGTTTATCGTTTGATCCGT
>JAGLWB010000257.1 GCA_023133655.1 Bacteroidales bacterium | reverse complement strand
ACAAGGCATTTTTCATGACAATGGAAATCCGCAATGTAGAAATGCAGGGGTTGTTGTCTTCTAAATTTCAACCCTTTTACTTTTCTATTTTTTAACTCATTCCATAGGATTTTCTCAGATTTAGTCATATTATTCCTTAACCGTTTTGCAGTTTTAAGAGTCTCTTCATTTGCCCCTAAGTGTAATACATAATCAGTAGTTTTGCCAAGAAATACCATATTTAATTAAACTATTTACGATTAATAGTTTACCAATTCCTCCCCTTTCCGCCTTTCGGAGAGAAGTGGCTGGGGATGAGGTGCTTTCTCCTCCCCCTTCTCATTGAGGAGAAGGGGGCAAGGGGATGAGGTGCTTTAAGTAGAGCGGTCCAGATTTACGTGCATTACTTAATCCTAAAAACCGGAAAACGTGACCCTTTAAGGGAGAAAAACAGGATTTAGATCTTCATTTTGGCGAGGTTACCCCCTTTCTGTCCGGGAAGCATAGTTACGGAAGCCTGTTTCTATTAGTGGATATTTATCTGAGATCGTACCGTCTTCTGCCTTCCTCTCTTTTGGGCAAAACCCACCGCAAACAATATTATTTTCCAACGAAAAATCAAGCGCTGCCCGGTCAACTCCTGTCTGACCGCCTGAAATGATTTTGCTGATCATGAGTGGCTTAGGTCTGCTCAAGGTTGTGTTAAATTAATGTTAACTAATCCTATGGATATTAGGTGAATTCTTTAAGTATACTATTTTGTGTCATTATTATTCGTGAAAACCACAAAATCACGGAATGATTTCAAAAGATTTATAGCGTTTAATAGCAGATTTTTAGTCTCGTTTAGAATGTTAAAGTAGAGCATGCTGTTTTTGGTGCCAACTTCATTTCTTTTAATCCGTTTAACCTGATTTTTTCTATATACTTCAATCTGCTTTATTATCTCTTGTTGGAATGCGATAAGCTTGTTTGTGTTTATGAATTTTTCCTCGATAATGGTTTTTTGGATCTCAGTAATAATTTGACTAACACTCTTTTTTAATTTGACTACTTCTTCTATCTGCTCGGGTATCAATCCTTTATGATTATTGTCAATGTGTTCCAGAATGGGTTTGCAAATAAAGGAACTACAATGGGCTATTTCTCTCAGGAAATCAAGTACCTGAACATAATAATGGCTGGTTTCCACCGAGTCATCCTGGAGTTTGGAAATGGTTATATGCAGTTCATCTTTTAATTCTTTTGTTTCGCGATTCAATCGTTTGATCTCTTTATAAATTTGTTTCAGTTTTTTCAGGTCTTCCTTTTCAAGTGCTGTAATAGTTTCCTCATAAGCCTTACTGAGAAATGACAATGTGTTTATAACGTTAAGTGAACATTTTTTCATTACAGTAGTATGGCTAAGGGTATCTGTTTCATCTGTTACCATTGACCTTTCATTCGATTTCTTTTCTCTTTTCTTAAAAATCCTATGCGTTCTGATAACCAAGTAAGTAGCAAGGATGATCAATAAAGCAATGGCTGTCATCCCTCCATAACTTATGAGCATGGCCATAAGGAAAGCAGAAGCAAAGGCTGAAAAAGCTGTCAGGAACCAGCCGGCGATTACAGTCAAGACACCTGATACCCGGTAAACAGCACTTTCGCGTCCCCATGCCCGGTCAGATAATGAAGTTCCCATAGCAACCATAAACGTCACATACGTAGTTGACAGAGGCAACTTCATGGATGTGGCAAATGAGATGATGATACTGGCCACAACAAGATTGACGGATGCTCTTAATAAATCAAATGAAGGTACACCGGCTCGCTTATTACCCGGTACTTCGCTTTTTGGATCTTTAAACCGACTATCAATACCTTTTTTGATTGAGTCGGGCATTATCTTTAAGATATTATTTGAGGTATTTCTCGAAGACCTGACTATGGCCCTGGAAAAAATATTTGATCCGAATCGTTCAACCCCTTCAGATTGTCTGCCCAGGTCAACTTCAGTTTTTGTTACAGTACGTGATTTTTTTGATCTCCATAATGTAACCACCATGATGATCCCGGCCAATAGCAATAATATAGTTGGGGTTTGAACTTTACCCGCCAGAGCCTCCATAAGAAAAAAATTTGGATCAGCAGCAGGATTAGCGATAAAGATTTTATACGACTCTAATCCGGCTAATGGAACCCCAATAAAATTTACAAGGTCGTTACCTGCAAACGCCATGGCAAGAGCAAAAGTGCCAACAATAACAATTAGCTTCAGAATATTTAGCTTAACTATCCACGATAATAATTGAAGTAGGATGGTCCATCCTGCAAAGCTTACTACAAGAATTGAGATCGTATGAGATTTGATCCAGCTTAAGGTTTCCGGAGTAATGAAGGAGGCTCCTTTTGCTCCTTTTATCAAGATAAAATATGTAATTGAGGTTATTGCAATACCTCCCCAGAGTGCTCCATAGTATTTTATGTATTTTTTATAGTCAAAAGAAAAAAGCAACCTGGTTAGGTACTGAACGATAGCACCGGCGGAAAAGGCGATAACCACGGATAATAATATTCCCAATATTATTGCCATGGATTTAGACGAGTTAATAAAAGTGGCCAGGGATTGGGCATCATCGCCGGCAGCACCTATCTTTAGTATAGAAACTGCAACCGCAGCTCCCAGAAGTTCAAATACGATAGAAACTGTGGTTGAGGTTGGCAGGCCGAATGTATTATACATATCAAGTAAAATCACATCCGTTAGCATGACTGCCAGAAAAATGATAATGATTTCCGAAAAATAAAAGTACTCAGGATTAAATATTCCTTTCCTGGCTACTTCCATTAATCCACTGGAAAACGTTGTCCCAACCAGAATTCCCAGCGCAGCTACAATCATAATAACCTTAAATGGAGCTGCTTTTGATCCAATTGCCGAGTTAAGAAAGTTAACCGCATCGTTACTTACACCAACTATGAGGTCGGAAATAGCCAGAATAAATAATACAACAACAAGGATTAGGTAAAAATTTTCCATTGTTCATTATTTTATACAAGCCAAAAATACACTAAGGAAAATTAATAAGTGATAGTTGCTATGTTAAGTAATTGTTAAGGATTGGGGTTCGAGATGTTATTGCTATTGGTGTAATTAACAAAATCTCTTTGCGATTTAAGCAGATTAACGATATTTAATACAAGGTTTTTACTTTCAGATAAAATATTTAAGTACAGCATGCTGTTTCTTGTTCCCACTTCCTGGTTTTTTATCCGTTTTATCTGGCTTTTTTTAGATGATTCAATGGAAGAAAGTAAATTCTGTTGTTTTGCAAGAATATTATCAACTTCAACGAAATCATTCGTGTCAATCACATCCTTAATAGATTGAAAAAGACTTGACATTTCGTCTTTTATTGTTTCCAATTCTTCTGTTTGAATAGTGATAAGCGCTTTATGATTATTGTTGACATGCTCAAAACTCGGGCCGGTGATAAATGATATATCATGGGCCAATTCTCTGAGAAAATCTAATACCTGAACATAATAGTGCCCTGTTTCAATCGAGTCATCCTTAAGCTGGACAATCATTTTATCAAGGTTGTCTTTGAGCAGTTTAGCCTGACTGTTTACATCTGCAGCTGCTTTGTATGATTTTTTAAGCAATTTATGATCTTCCGTGTTCAAGCCGATTATGGTTTCAGTATATATTTTTTTAATATCAGAAATGATCTTTGAAATGGTATTTGCGCATTTTAATGAGATATTATTTTCATCAACCAGTTCTCGCATTGCCTGTTTATCATTGTTTTTTTCTTCTCTTTTCTTATGAATGAAGCGGGTTCTGTAAATAATAATTGCTGTTAACAATACTCCAATCCCAATGGTAATAATTCCACCCCAATAAAAAAACAAGGCTACTAAGAAAGCAACTGTAAAAGCAGAGAGTGCCGTAAGAAACCACCCCCCTACAACCGATAGCACTCCAGTTATCCTGTAAACAGCACTTTCGCGCCCCCAGGCCTGGTCTGAAAGTGAAGTACCCATTGCTACCATAAAGGTTACATATGTGGTTGAAAGAGGTAACTTTAGTGATGTACCGAAAGAAATAAGTATACTGGCAACAACAAGATTAACCGATGCGCGAAGCAAATCAAATGATGGGGCATCGTTATCAATGCCATTCTTAGAATTCGGCGGTTCAAATTGCCTTGAAGCCTTTTCCTGTATATTTTTTGGAATAATAAAGCGGACAATTTTTCCAAAGTTAATTGAACTGCGTACAATAGACCGTGATAGTCCAGATGATCCAAATCGCTCTGATCCTTCGTCCTGACGACTAAGGTCAAGTGTTGTTTTTACAACACTCTTTGCTTTCCGGGAAATCCACAGGGTAATTACCATAATAATGCCGGCACATAATAGGTATAATGTTGGAGTTTTAATTTTCCCTTGTAGTGCCTCCATAGAAAAAAGTTCTGGATCAACACCTGGAGCAGCTTCTGAAAAGATTTTAAAAGATTCCAGGCCGGCCAGTGGGACACCAATAAAGTTAACAAGGTCGTTCCCCGCAAATGCCATAGCCAAGGCAAATGTGCCAACAAGGACTATAAGTTTGAGAATGTTGATCCTGAATAGCCAATACAAAAACTGAAGTATTATTGTCCAGGCAACAAAGCTGAATCCTAAAATAGCCAGGGTGTTTTCTTTGATCAAAGCAACCGTATCATCCGACATAAATGAAGCTCCTTTGGCTCCTTTTATGAGAATAAAGAAGGTGATCGCAGTTGTGGCTGAACCACCCCAAAGCGAGCCTAAATATTTAAGACTTTTTTTATAATCAAATGAAAAAATAAGTCGCGTAACATATTGAACAAGTGCGCCTATTGAAAAGGCTACTACTACAGAGAGCAAAATGCCTGCAATAATTGCAAGTGCTTTTGCTGAGTTGATATATGTTCCCAGATCCTGAATTGATTCACCTTTGTCAAGAATTTTTATGATGGCAACAGCAACAGCAGCACCAAGAAGTTCGAAGACAATAGAAACGGTTGTTGAGGTTGGTAAACCAAAAGTATTGAACATGTCAAGGAGAATGACATCCGTAATCATAACAGCCAGGAAAATGATCATGATATCATAAAAGTAAAACTGATCAGGGTGAAAAATACTCTTCCGGGCCACTTCCATCATACCACTGGAAAAAGTGACTCCTACAAGAATGCCTATGGCTGCGATCACCATGATAACCTTGAAAGGAGCAGCCTTTGATCCAATGGCTGAATTAAGGAAATTTACTGCATCATTGCTTACACCCACAATCAGGTCAGAAATAGCAAGGGCAAACAATATGATAACCAGGATTATATATAAATTCTCCATATCACCGCATTGAAAAATTGAAACAATAGCCTGCCAGTTTGAATTGATAGTACCACTTAATGTTAACTTATGGTTAAGTTTAGCTTAAAGGATTTGTTATTTAATAACCATTAGATTATTTTGCACCAAAATTAAAATTAACATTCAATTAATGACACTTTATCGCATAAAAAATTCGATTTTAATATTAACAACAATAGTAGTTTTTCTATTACCTGCATTGGGATTAAATGCCCAACATGCTGATTCAATTCAATTTATACCTTTTGGCAAACCAATTCTTCAGCTTCATTTTAATTACCATTCCACTATTGCCAGTAATATAAACGAATCGTCAATGGAACTTAGAAGGGCCTATCTGGGGTATGAATACCAGATATCTAAGGAATTCGCTGCTTATGTTAAGATAGATATTGGAAGCCCGGATGATGTTTCCGAATATTCCAGGATCAGAAGGTATGCCTATTTTAAAAATGCAGGATTACGGTATAAAAAAGACAAATTAGAAACAAATGTCGGGATTATTGATGTTTTGCACTTTAAGCTTCAGGAAAAAATATGGGGACATCGCTACATCGCGAAATCTTTTTCTGACCGGTACCGGTTCGGGCCGAAAGCTGATATCGGGGCAAATATTATGTATAAATTTAATCAGTTTGTAGAGGCTGATTTTGCAATAATGAACGGTGAGGGGTATACTAACCTACAAAGGGATAACACATTTAAAGGCGGAATGGGCGTTACGGTCTACCCATTCAAAAATTTAATTGCCAGGGTTTATTACGATTTGATGGATCGAGGTGTAGTAGAGTCAACCTTAGCTACATTCATAGGGTATAATGATAAGAAATGGGCACTTGGATGTGAGTACAACCATAAATTCAATAAAGATTATAATGAAAATCATGACCAATTTGGTTATTCGGTTTATGGATCATATAATTTCCTTAAGAAATTTCAACTATTTGCCCGGTATGATAAATTGAGTTCCAATATTCTTTCAACCGAAGATCAACCATGGAATCTGTTGAAAGATGGAAGTGCAATAATTGCTGGTATCCAGTATTCACCGATCAAACAGGTGAAAATTGCCCTGGACTACCAGGATTGGGTTCCTTATGCTGAAAATATGGATAATGTGGCGTTTATATTCGTTAATTTTCTTGTTAAGATATAGACGGCAAGTAACTATGACTGATATGAAAAGCAATAATCTGGTATACTTCTATTTTTTCTTCATTCTCCTTTTGCTCAACGCCTATTCATGCCGGAAAAGCGATTATGTGGTAGAAGATGATATAGTAATCATCAGGGATAATGGCTGGGGAACAGGCACCACAACCTGGACAAATGATAAGACTTATTTGCTTGAAGGCTTTGTGTTTGTTAATGATGGTCAAACGCTTACCATTGAACATGGAACAATTATTCATGCAAAAATCGGGCAAGGATCAGAAGCCTCTGCACTGATTGTTGCCAAAGGAGGTAAGATCATGGCTGAAGGCACATCTTCTGAACCAGTAATATTTACTGTTGAAGGGGACGATCTTGATGGTTCTGTTCCTTTGGATGCCAGGGGTTTGTGGGGGGGCGTGATAATTTTGGGGAATGCCCGCCTGAACCTATCAGCCGGAGAAGCCCATATTGAAGGAATTCCCCTTAGCGAACCAAGAGGATTGTACGGAGGGTTTGACGATGAAGATAATTCCGGGGTATTTAAATATATCTCCATTCGACATGGTGGGACGAATATTGGTGAAGGAAATGAAATAAATGGATTGACTCTGGGTGGGGTAGGAAGCAAAACCATTATTCACCATGTTGAGGTAATTTCTATTGCTGATGATGGGTTTGAGTTTTTTGGCGGTAATGTTAATTGTTCATATCTCGTGGCCGCTTTTTGTGAAGATGATGCATTTGATTATGATATAGGATACAGAGGTATGGGGCAATTTTGGTTTGCAGTTCAGGAACCATCCTGTGGTGATAAGCTAATTGAATGCAACGGTGGAATTGATCCTATTATTGGTACCCCTTATTCGATACCAAAAATTTTTAATGCGACACTTATTGGAAGTGGGCTTCTTTCAGGGAGGAAAGCCATGTTATTCGATAGAAATGCGGGTGGGATTGTTGCCAATTCGGTTGTTATCAATCAATCACATGGCGTTTATATTGAATATATTGAGAATAGTGATGATTCGTATAAACAATTTGAGAATGGTAATTTGGAAATAAAAAATAATATTTTTTATGATGTAGCTGATGATACACCGGATAGTGTTTTCATGATCGCTGCTGCGTTTGGAACAGATATCACCTCACAATCCGAAACTTTTTCAGCTTACTTCTCTTTAGCCTTAAATATGATCCAAGATCCCGAAATTGAAATAACAGAAAGCACTATTGACCCCATACCCAAGGGAGATATTCATAATCAGCTTGCACCATATCCGGATACCTGGTATGAAAACGTACAATTTAAAGGGGCTTTCTATACCTATAACTGGCTGTCGGGCTGGACATTGCTAAATGAGAGTGGTTATATCAAAACCGATTAATCGCATCCTCAGGAAATGATAATATACAATGGGTGAGGTTTAAATGTGCTGCCAGGTGTCCGGGGAATGACTGCCAGGTGTCCGGGAATGACTGCCAGGTGTCCGGGAATGACTGCCAGGTGTTACACCTGGCAGTTACATGTTAAGGTCAATCAACCCAACCGGGGCATCGATAAAAACAACCTTTCCTTTTTTATCAATTTCAAAAATAATTTCTTTAACAAAGGGAACAAGGATTTCTGTTTCCTCTTTGGTAATCCTTATCAGGTATTGCTCCCCGTTGTTGATAATTTCTTCAACCTTACCAACCGGGCCGTGCGTATTGTCTATAACATCAAAGCCAATAATCTCCATAAAATTAAGTTGATGATCCGACTTGGATTTTAAGTCATTTTTCGAAACAAACAGTTCATGGTTGACAAATTGTTTTGCCAGATCAGCGTTGTCAATATCTTGAAACTTAACTAGTACGCTATTATCGTCTCTGAACGTTAAATTTTCAATGTAAAAGGGAACAATCTCTTTATCAATATCGATGAATAAAAAATCAATATCACCCAAATCAGAACCAAATGGACTGTTAACAAAAATTGTAAGTTCGCCTTTATAACCAAAGGTTCTTCGAATAGTGCCAAGGTGAATGCAATCCTTTTTATCCATAAGCATGGAAGTCAAGGTGAAGAAGATAAAAGATAAAAGATATCAGATAAAAGATATCAGATATTACTTATCTTTTTTTTCTTCGGGTGTTTTTTCTTTAGGTTCTTCAGCTTTTTTTTCAGCCACAGGTTCTACGGCGACAGGTTCTGCTGCTTTTTCTTCTGGTGCTGACTCTTTTGTTTTTTCTTCAGCGACAGGTTTTTCTGTTTTTTCTTCTGGTACTGATTTTTTCGTCTTTTCTTCAGTAACAGGTGCTTCACTTTTGACTTTTGCTTCCGGCTCTGCTTTTACTTCTTCTTTTGGAGGGCCTTCCGGTGTTCTGACTTCAATTTCTTCAGTTTCAGTCTCTTCGGTACCAGCATCAGCTATTTCAGCAACAAGTTTTTCTAGTTGTTCCTTTTTCCTTTTAGCGATGGCCGCAGCTCTGGTTTCTTTTATTTTCGTTTCTTCTTCGAAGCGTTTCTTTTCTGCCTCTTTGATGCTTAGATTTGCATCTTTGATTTTAGTTTCATGTTTAGCTTCTTTTTGTTCAAGCCATGCATTGTACCTGGCATCAGCCTGTTCCTGTGTAAGTGCTCCTTTATCTACACCCTTAAGTAGGTGGTTACGGTAAAGAACGCCTTTAAAAGAAAGAATCGATCTAACTGTATCCGTAGGTTGGGCTCCCTTACGCAGCCAATTCACTGCTTTGTCAACGTCAAGAACCACTTCTGCAGGATTTGTAACAGGGTTATAGGTCCCAATTTTTTCAATGAGTTTCCCGTCTCGTGGTGCACGACCATCCGCAGCGACAATATGATAAAAAGGCCTGCCTTTTTTACCATGTCTCTGTAATCTTAATCTTACTGCCATAATAATTGAAAATTTTAAATTTGATAGTTATAAGCTATTATTCTACCTCCGATTGGCTACTGCCATCTGCCGGCTGGTAAAAGGGGTGCAAAGGTCATAATTTATTTTGGAAATAAAAAGCAAATATCAAAAAAATTTCGCTTATCGACTCCAGTTATCAGTGCCTAAAGTTTAGAGTGCCTAAATTGCCTAGAGTTTGTAAATATTAACTTTAGGCACTTTTAACTTTAGGCACTCTAAGTACTTATTAGTAAACTTTCCGAAAGTTAATGAAATTTTATCAACAATGTCCTAATGGCAATCATCTTTTATCTATTTTTACAACCTGATTCCTGCATTATATTTTTTACTCTAACAGTCTGATTATCATGCTCGACTTTACTCATTTACATGTTCATTCTCAGTTTTCAATCCTGGATGGCGCGGCAAGTATCGATGGCTTGCTTAATAAAGCCATGGAATACAATATGGATGCCCTTGCCCTTACCGATCATGGCAATCTTTATGGAGCCTTAAAGTTTATTTTGGCAACAGAGAAGTTAAAAAAAGAAAAACAGTATTCGATTAAACCAATCATTGGGTGTGAGTTCTATGTTGCCAGAAGATCACGTTTCAACAAGAGTACAAAGGAAGATAGAAGTGGGCACCATCTTATTCTTCTTGCTAAAAATTTAATAGGCTATAGGAATCTTTCAACACTTAGCTCGCTTGCTTTCAAAAAAGAAAATTTCTATTACCGTCCAAGAATTGATAAAGAGTTACTTAGAGAATACCATGAGGGATTGATAGCAAGTTCTGCATGCCTGGCTGGCGAGATACCATCAACCATACTGAATCATGGAGAAGAGAAAGCAGAAGCGGCTTTGCAGGAATTTCTTGACATCTTTGGCGATGATTTTTACCTGGAGTTACAGAATCATGGACTCCCTGAACAAAATATCGTAAATAAGTCTCTTCTTAACCTGGCAACCAAGTATAATGTTAAAGTTATTGCCACTAATGATGTACATTTCATTAATAAGGAAGACTATGATGCACATCATATTCTCATCTGCCTGAATACGGGGAAAGATTATTATTCGGATGAAGGCTTGACTTATTCCGGTAATGAGTACCTGAAATCGCCTGAAGAGATGGCTGAGCTATTTAAAGATTTCCCCGAAGCACTTGCGAATACAAGAGAAATTGTTGATAAGATCGAAGATTATAAAATCACTACCGATAAAACCATTTTGCCGGTTTTCTCGATTCCTCAGGAATATAATTCTGAAATTGATTATTTAAGGTTTCTGACTTATGAGGGGGCAAAATCACTTTATCCGGAAATAACTCCCGAAATCAGGGAAAGACTTGATTTTGAGCTTTCGATTTTAGATGAGAAAGGATTTGCCGGTTATTTTTTGATAGTACAGGATTTTGTTAAAGAGGCCAAAAAAATGGATGTTGTGGTGGGCCCGGGAAGAGGATCAGCCGCTGGATCGGCGATAGCCTATTGTACCGGTATTACAAATGTTGACCCGATTAAATACAATTTACTTTTTGAGCGTTTTCTAAACCCAGAAAGAACCAGCATGCCCGATATTGATATTGATTTTGATGACGAGGGGAGAGAAAAGGTTCTGAATTACGTTGTACAGAAATATGGTAATGATCGTGTGGCACAGATTATTACTTTTGGTACCATGGCTGCCAAGTCTTCAATAAGGGATGTTGGTCGTGTGTTGAAATTACCATTGGATGAAACAGACCGCCTGGCAAAACTGGTACCCAATGACCCGGGTATTACATTGAGCAATGCATTTAAAGAGGTTCCTGAACTGGCAGATATGAAGAAGAAAGGACCTGATTTGGTAAGGAGAACATTAGCTTTTGCTGAAGTATTGGAAGGCTGTAACCGTCATATCAGCACCCATGCGTGTGGGGTTATTATTGGCTCAGACAACCTGATTGACTATCTGCCCCTTGCTTCAGCAAAAGATTCCGATCTTATGGTAACGCAATATGAAGGTAAACTGGTTGAAGCGGTTGGAATGTTGAAAATGGATTTTCTTGGATTGAAAACACTTTCAATTATTAAAGATGCCCTCGATAATATTTATAAACGACATGGGGAAAAAATTGATATTGGGTTAATACCACTTGATGACATAAAAACGTTTGAATTGTATCAGCATGGTAATACAATTGGTACTTTTCAATTTGAATCAGATGGAATGCGTAGCCATTTAATGGAACTTAAACCAACACATATTGAAGACCTTATCGCCATGAATGCCCTGTACCGGCCGGGACCCATGGAATTTATACCAAAATATATCAAGCGAAAACATGGAAAAGAGGCCGTTGAGTTTCCACACCCTCATTTACAAACTATTCTTGAGTCTACTTTTGGGATTATGATCTATCAGGAACAGATCATGCAAACAGCCCAGATCATTGGTGGATTTTCCCTTGGACAAGCAGATATCCTTCGAAGAGCAATGGGAAAGAAGCAGATGGATGTTATGAAAGAACAACGTGTAATTTTTCTTGAAGGGGCCAAAAAGAATGGCATCGAAAATGAAAAAGCCGTTGAATTGTTTGATTTGATGCAGGAGTTTGCCAGATATGGGTTTAACCGGTCTCATTCTGCCGCCTATTCAATGGTTGCTTATCAAACAGCTTACCTGAAAGCGCATTATCCTGCAGAATACATGGCATCGGTGTTGACACATAATCTTAGTGATATTAAAAAGATTACCTACTTTATTGATGAGTGTCGACGACAGGATATTGAAGTTTTGGGCCCTGATATTAATGAAAGTGAACTCAATTTTATTGTAAATGAGTTTGGTGAAATACGTTTTGGCCTGGCTGCTATCAAAGGAATTGGCGAATCGGCCGTTAACAGTATCACAGAAGAACGTGTAAAAAATGGTTCTTTTTCCGGTATTTTTGATCTTACGCGTAGAATTAACCTGCGAACAGTTAATAAACGAAGCCTTGAAGCTTTAGCTATGGCTGGTGCTTTTGATACTTTCAAAGGAACGCACAGAGCTCAATATTTCTATCAGGAACCGGGTGAGGATACAACTTTTCTCGAGAAAATAACCAAACATACCACCAATTACCAGGCTAAGCAAAATTCTTCTCAGGTCTCACTTTTTGGAGATGATGTGCAGATCGAAACTGGTGAAATTAGCTTTCCTGAGTGCCTCCCCTGGACTAAACTGGAGAAGATGAAAAATGAAAAAGCGGTAACAGGGTTTTACATGTCTGGGCATCCGTTGGATGATTTTAAACTTGAATTAGACAAGTTTTGCAATGTCACCATTGCTGATTTTAAAAACAAGTTAGCTCCATTTTTGAGAAAAGGCGATCTCAGGTTTGGTGGGCTGGTATTTGAAGCGGAACATAAATCAAGCCAGAAAGGGAAACCATACGGATCATTTCACATTGAAGATTATACTGACTCAATTCGATTGTTTTTATTTTCAGAGGATTACCTGAAAATGAAACATCTGCTTACGGATGGTTCTTTGTTAATAGTTACTGCAAGAGTTATTCCCAGGTACAACTCTGAAACACAACTCACACTAAAAGTAACAAGCCTTAACCTCCTTTCAGAGGCGCTTGATAAACTTACCAGTGAGGTAATCGTTGAAGCAGCCCTGAGTGATGTAAACGACGAGTTCATTGCCCGGATACTGAAAACTGCAAAAGCCAACAAAGGGAATTGTATGTTGAAAGTCCATGTTTTCGATACCGATAACCAAATTTCTGTTGATATGCCTTCAGCGCGGTTGAAAGTGAAATGTTCTGACTTTATTGAAGCGTTAGATAAAATTAATGTTTCGTATAAACTGGGTTAATGTAAACTGATGTCAATCAAGAGTTGAAATCGAATAGAAAAATTTCTACGTATTAATCATCATTATTGGTGCGGGTTTCGAGTTGCAGGTTGCAGGACAAAAACCTGAAACCTGAAACCTGAAACAGAAATATAACGCACTGATATTTATTTATGTTTTTTAACCCTTGATTCGCATCACTAATTAATTAATATTAATTTTTGTATGCATTTTATATAAAATAAGTATTTTTGGGCGTTTTTTTAACCAATTAAATTAAACTAAATAAAATTATGGCTTTAGAACTTACGGATGCAAATTTTGACGAGATTGTATTAAAATCTGATAAACCAGTTATTGTTGACCTTTGGGCTGTTTGGTGTGGGCCCTGTAGAATGGTAGGACCCATTATTGAGGAAATTGGAAAGGATTATGAGGGCAAGGTGGTTATTGGGAAACTGGATGTTGATAATAATCCTGCTGTGACAGCGAGGTATGGTATTCGCAATATCCCTACAATTTTGTTTTTTAAAGATGGGGAAGTAGTGGATAAACAGGTAGGTGCTGTGCCTAAAGCCATGTTGGTTGGAAAACTTGAACAGTATCTTTAATAACCATGGATTATATCCTCAACCAAGACAGGATCCAGCCTTACGGGGCACTTGATTTTATTGCACGCCAAGTGGTTGAGGGGTTTATTACAGGCCTGCATAAAAGCCCTTTTCATGGTTTTTCAGTTGAGTTTGCCGAACACCGGCAATATAATGCAGGTGAATCGATAAAACACATTGACTGGAAAATATATGGACGCACTGATCGATTATATGTTAAAAGGTATGAAGAAGAAACAAACTTACGATGCCAGTTAATTGTTGATAATTCTTCTTCCATGTATTTTCCGGTAATTGATCGCCCTTCTATTGATAATCCTAATAAAATTACTTTCAGCATTTATGCCACAGCTGCATTAATGTATATGCTTAAGAGTCAGCGTGATGCAGTGGCATTAAGTGTGTTCTCGGATGGCCTCGAGTTTCAAACAGAGGCAAAATCCAGTTCAGTCCATCATAAGTACTTGCTGAGTGAACTGGAAAAAATGCTCCAGCCCATTTCTGTTAATACCCGGAAAAACACGTTTGCCACGCAAGCTTTGCATGAAATAGCAGAGCGAATTCACAAACGCTCGCTCGTGGTAATTTTCAGTGATATGATGGAAAGCCATGCTGATATAAATGAACTTTTTTCTGCACTGCAACACCTTAAACACAATAAGCATGAGGTTATCCTATTTCATGTTGTTGATAAGAGTAAAGAGATTGATTTTGAGTATGATAACAGGCCATACAAGTTTATCGACATGGAAACAGGCGATGAGGTTAAGCTGAACCCGATAGAAGTCAAGGAGCGATATATTCAATCGGTACGTCATTTCAAACAAGAATTAATGCTTCGCTGCGCCAAGTATCATATTGATTTTGTGGAAGCAGATATCAACAAAGGATTTGATCAGATTCTGATGCCCTACCTTTTAAAACGAGAGAGGCTGTTTTAAATCCGTGACTCCTCTTAGAAAAAGATCCTGGATCAAGTCCGGGATGAGGACATAATTGCATAAACGGGAGAGATTAAAGAAGTAAGAAATCGAACAGAGGAACAAAGGATTTATGATCTGAGAACCCTTCAAAAATCAACAATCCTTTGTTCTGTTCGTAAATCCAAAATAATAATAATAAATGCACCCCCTCTAACTCCCCCTGAAGGGGGAGAACAGAGCTTACCAGTTATCAACATAGCTCGGTGCCCTCCTTCTCCTTGAGGAGAAGGAGCAGGGGTTGAGGTGCATTGAGGTAAAAAGGGATGTCGAGGTGAATCAAAAAAAATAACCTGTAAAGGGGGTATGATCTGAGAACACTTCAAAAATCAACAATCCGGCGCCTGTCCGACGTATGTCGGGATTCCTTTGTTCTATAATCTATTTTAACAATTTCCCTGTTCTTAAATCCAAGAACACAAGCTGGAATAGTAAATATTTTGAAAAGCCCTTTTAATTCCATATCTTTATACCTGATTAACACTCACCCTTATGGGAGAACAACGAAAGCTCGCCGCCATTATGTTCACCGATATAATCGGTTATTCCGCTATGATGTCGAAAGATGAAAAGCAGGCTCTGAATATCCTTGGGAAGAACCGGGAAATTCATAAGTCGGCGATACATGAATTCAACGGGGAATTAATTAAGGAGATTGGCGATGGGACATTATCTATTTTTCAAACTTCAAGTGAGGCAGTGAATTGCGCGAAAGCCATTCAGAAAGTATGCTGTCGTGAGTCAATGTTTAGCGTTCGCATTGGAATTCACATAGGCGAAATTGTAGTGATTGAAAATGATGTTTTTGGTGATGGGGTAAATATCGCTTCCAGAATTGAAGCTGCAGGTAAGCCCGGTGGAATATATATCTCAGGAAGGGTTTATGAAGATGTCAAAAACAAAGCGGATATCAGGGCGAAATTTATTGGAGAAAAAACACTGAAAAACATCAATTTTCCGGTAAAAGTCTATTCAATTTTTACGGGTAAAAAAGAGGGGTTGAGTGAAACAATTTTGACAGAGCCAGGTGAAATAAAAGAAAAATCAATTATTGTATTGCCATTTGAAAACATCAGCCCCGATCCAGATCAGGAATATCTCAGTGATGGGTTGACAGAAGAAATAATTACCGATCTTTCACAAATTCAATCACTTCGGGTTATTTCGAGGAATTCAGCCATGATGTTAAAAGGAACAAGGAAGGCCACAACAACCATTGCAAAAGAGTTGAATGTGCAATATGTTCTTGAGGGAAGTGTCCGTAAAGCAGGAAATAATCTACGTGTCACTGCAAATTTAATAGATGCAAAAGTAGACACACACCTGTGGGCAGAGAAATATCGCGGAACAATGGATGATATTTTCGATATGCAGGAAAAGGTTTCACAGTCGATCGTTAATGCACTTAAAATAAAATTAACTCCAAAACAAGATAAACAGATACCGGAACAAATAGCCATTAAACAGGAAGCAGCTCTATCACCTGAAGAAAAAAGGGTAATTGAGAAAAAGCCAACAAAAAATATTGAAGCATACAACTTATATTTACGTGGACGCTATTTTTCTAATAAACATACCGAAGACGGATTTATAAAAGGTATTGAATGTTTTGAACAAGCTATTAATATAGATAAGAAATATGCTTTAGCATTTGTTGGCCTGGCACAATGCTATAAGGAACTTTCCCGATTGTCATTTCTAACTCATAAAGAGGGTTATCCGAGAGCCAAAAAGGCAGTGATCACGGCTCTTGAACTCGACAATTCACTTGGCGAAGCATACGCCACACTTGGTTCCCTGAAGATGATCACAGAATGGGATATCTATGGCCCGGAATTTGACTTCCAGCGTGCATTGGAGCTTAACCCGGGTAGTATGGAAGTTTATAAGTTATACACTCAATATTTGACATGGATAGGCAAATTTGACAGAGGTATAACCATTGCAAAAAGAGCAATAGAACTGGATCCGCTTACCCCTTTCACCAATTTTAATTTGGGATTTATATTTTTCTATGCCGGCCATTGGGACGAATCCATTAATCAGCTTAACAATACACTTGATTTGGACCCGAAATTTGTTTGGTCACATATGTATCTGGCTTATAACTACGTTTTAACGGGAATGTACGATAAAGCCATTACGTATGCTGACAATGTGATATCTATTTGGCCAACGGTGCACCGGACAATCCCATTTGGTTTTATGGGATGGGTGTATAGCAAATCAGGAAGGCAAGACAAAGCTCAAAAATTACTGGAACAATTGCTGGCGTTGAATAAAAATGATTCTTTTGATCCGTATTGTATGGCAGTAATTTATTCCGGATTAAATGAGAAGGATAAGGCTTTTAACTGGCTCAGGCAAGCTTACGAGGCACACTCAGGTTTAATGGTTTACCTTAAGATCCATTCTCAGTACTTCTTTAAGAGCCTGGTTTCAGATCCCCAATTCGGTGAACTCCTTAATAAAATGGGATTTATGTAGTGACTGGAAATGAAAAATCTGACGTCATCAGGAATACTGTAAATCTTCCTTTAGTCAACTTTTTACAATTTTTTATACATGATATACGCATCAATATATCCTTTTGTCAGGTGATTGAAGCCATCTGGTAAAGTTCCCACTATTTCAAATCCCATTTTTTTCCAAAGTTGAATTGCAGGCGTATTAGTTTTGACGATCATGTTAAATTGAATAGCTTTAAATCCGAGCTTTTTTGCTTCTTTTATAGAATGGATGCACATTGCTTCTCCAAACCCTTGTCTTTGGGCATTTGGATGAACCATATATGATCCATTAGCTATGTGTGAACCTAAGTCAATTTGATTGGGCTTTAAAATATACGTTCCGGATATTTTTTTATTACTCTCTAATACATATGTATGCATATAGGAAGCAAACCAATGTTTGGTTAGATCATGCTTTGGCATTTTAGGATCAAATACATAAGTATCTCCGGTTTTTATTACTTCATGGAATATTTCCCAAACAGCATCGATATCTTTTTGTGTTGCTTTTCTAATCTTCATTACCGTATATTTCATCCTTCAAACAGCGAACTGACCATCCGAACTCAACCTCACCTCCATCTAAATATGATTGGTTCGCATTGTATAAAAATCTTCGCCCATAAGAAGTATAATAATCATGCATAGATGAGGACCATAAATGAGAAACCCTGGTAAGTTCTTCGAAAATATTCATTGTATACAACCAACCGGCAGGAAGAACAGCAAATCCATAAAGGTCAATTCCATTACCGCTGGCGTACCACCCATTTAAAGATTTCAGATTTTCTGCTGCATCAAAACCTCTGAAGTCATACTCATCCCAAATCGGATCACCAATGCCGAATTGGCTGTCAACTGCTCCTTCAAGGATCTTCCATTCATCATTTGAGGGTATATGCCAACCTTCAGGACATATCCCCCTGGCACCTTCTGTTTCATCATATTGCATTGCTTCATTCCATTGATATAGACCACCATATTGATCGCAGTTTTCTTCCAGATTGTCAAAACAATATTTTTCAAGTATCCCATTGTCGTACATTGCCTGATTTCCCTCAATCATTGTACCAACATTCAGGTTTTTTGTCAGCCAGCATTGGCTGAATACCTGGATAGTATTGTAATCCTGCCCTAAATACTTTATTGCAGATATTCCCGGACAAGGTATGTTTGTTGCAAACTGGAAAGTGTACGTTTGATCACCAATATACACATCATCCTGTATTCCAGATTCAAGACCATCAGCATACCCAATGAATAGGAATTCATCAAAAAGAGGCTTAAGGATCTCATTTTCTGATTTCCCGGATTTTAATACAGATAGTGCTTCCTTATATCCTGAATAAACTAATGAACCTCTTCCATAAATTGCATTACCCTGGCTAATTATTTTAATGCTCTTTGAATTATTTTTCCGGCATGCACTTAAAAAATAGATACCTTTTCTTTCCGGAGTAAAACAAAAAGTATGGTTACCCGCTTCCAGGATTCGTTCATCAAAAATCAACTTTTTTCCTGATATATCGGTAATTGTAATTGCCACCATATCCCTTTCAGGCATGTAAATATTAATATTTGTACTTCCTGATGTAGGATTTGGGAAATTTTGAGATAACCTGAAATCATCAATTATTATATTTTCTTCATGTATACCTACCCAATAAAGAAAAACTGTATCAGGCCAGTAAAGCATATACTCGTCACCAGCCGTAAGATTTTTCACTTTGATGCTGTCAAGTTGAACATATGCTGCGCTATCGATTGCCGTAAACGATAAAAGACTCCCTATTTGGGCAAATGAATTGCCGTATAATATCGCACAACATATCAGGAAGGTAAATCTTTTAATATTGAGAAGAAGGCTTTGCATAATAATTCATTCACACAAATATACAATTTTTTTGAAATATTTCAAAGCCACCTTCACCTCCTGCGCAAAAATACTTTCAAGTTTGTTTGCATTTACATGTAAAATATTTGTATATTTAGCGTGATTTATTACCTCCCCGTCTCTTCCCGAGTACAAAGGGGAGGGGCAAAACAAACTATGACCGAAATAAGAAAACTCGCTGCCATCATGTTCACCGATATCATCGGCTACACCCGTTTGATGTCGGAAGATGAACATAAGGCGCTTCAAATCCTTCAGAAAAACCGGGGTATTCAGAAGCCTCTCGTTAAAAAGCACAGCGGGGAATTCCTGAAAGAAATGGGTGATGGTACCCTGCTATGCTTTCAAAGTGCTCTTGATGCCGTGAGGTGTGCATTGGAAATCCAACATGCGATTAAGGATGATTCTGACTTGAATCTACGAATAGGAATACATCTTGGGGATATTGTATTCAAGGACGGGGACATATTTGGTGATGGCGTAAATGTGGCTTCCAGGATAGAGCGATTGGCTGAAGGTGGAGGTATTTGTATTTCAGAACAGGTATATGAGACGATCAGGAACAAGCCTGGTATTGAAGCTGAATTTCTGAGTGAAAAGACATTAAAAAACGTTGATCGCCCTGTGAAAGTGTATGCCTTAAAGGAAGATGGCCTGGCCTTTCCCCAAAAGGCTTTTCGCAGACCAGCCAGATTTTCCTGTCTCAAAAAAAGAAAATATCCTGTTATAATAATTGGGATTTTGGTTGTTTTCGCCATACTATTTATTATTTACCTGATAAAAAGTAATGACTCCCTAAACCTGGATGAAAACCTCATAGCAGTTGCTATATTTGAAAACCAGACAGGTGATGAATCGCTGGATCCGGTTGGCCGGATGGCTTCAGATTGGATCACCCAGGGGATAGCCAATACAGGACTGGTTTCCGTTGTACCATCAGTAGCCTTAAAAACAAATGATAATATTCACCAGAACATGGATGGCATCCGTGCCCTGGCTGAAAAAACCAACGCCAGGACGATTATTACCGGAGTTTTTTATAAGCAGGGAAACATTATTCAATTTCACACTCACATAGTTGATGCAGGTGAAAGCAAGATTATGAGTATAGTTGGTCCGGTTGCCGGACCGGCAGGCGATCCTTTAAACTCGATAGAACTTCTAAGGCAAAAGGTAATGAGTGCACTTGCAGCCAATTTTGATCAGTCGTTCAGGATATTTTCTGACAGAAAACTGAATCCCCCTTTGTTTGAAGCTTACCAGGAATTCCTTAAAGGACAGGAACTTTACTACGATCATGAAAATGTAGATGCCAATCAACATTTTTTCAAAGCAGCCACCATCGATACTTCCTACTTATTGCCTGTAATTTGGGCCAGGTCAGCAAGTCGGAATTCAGATGAATATGAAAAGGCAGACTCTTTGCGAAACATATTAAAAGTAAATCAGAGTAGGCTGACGCCAGGCGAAAAACACCTTTTAGATTATACGGATGCATGGGGGATTGGTGACTGGGAGGCTGTTTATAATGCAACCAAGCAAGTGGCTAAATATAATCTGCTTTTTAAATATGAAGAAGGTCGGAGTGCATTGTATTCAAACCGGCTTAAAGAGGCCATTGAAAAGTCATTGGCCGCTGGTCCGGACACCATACTTTTCAAAGCAATGTACTGGGAGGTTCTTACCGAGGCCTATCATTTAATGGGTAATTATAGCGAGGAACTGAAAGAGGCACGGGCCGGCCGGGAATTATATCCTGAATTATTTATTTCGCTATGGAATGAATTGCGGGCACTGGCGGCCCTGGGACGAATGGAAGAAATAGAACAAATATTCAATGAAAGCCTCAACCTTAGCATGAAAATAAGGGATAATGCGAACTGGACACCCGGAGATTTGATGACCAGCACAGCGCTTGAATTAAGAGCCCATGGCTTTGCCGAAGAATCAAAGTTAACTATTAAACGAGCAATAAAATGGTATGAGGCCCAAATGGAAACAGAACACAGATTTGGACTGGCAAGGGCATATTATGTTGCGGGAGAATGGGGAAAATCATCGGAATTATTTAATCTCCTTTTAGGAGAGTACCCCGATTGGGATGAAAATAACAAATATATGGGAGGTATTGAGGGTACTTCGAGAGGTTGGAGTTCATACAACATGGTAAAATACATTGGATATCTGGGTGGCATTGCAGCACATCAGGATATCTATGAAGAAGCTGAACAATTCGCAAAACAATTGGCAGTTGCAGGCTCTCCGGATTTATATGGTATACATTTTTGCTGGCAGGCTCGTATCGCTGCGATTTTTGGAAATAAAGAAAAGGCACTTCAATTGTTGCGAGATGCCCTAGCTGATGGATATTTTATAAAAAATCTGCATGCTGATATGGATATGGAATCCCTTCGGGATTATCCGCCGTTTCAGGAGTTGATTAAACCCAAAGAATGAAAGAGCAACGAAAACTCGCCACCATCATGTTCACCGACATCGTCGGCTATTCTGCCATGATGTCGAAAGATGAAAAACGGGGATATTAAATTTATGTGAGAGAAAAATTCAATGGAGAAAAAATTAAAGAAGTCAATCTACTTAAATAATT
>JAGLWB010000256.1 GCA_023133655.1 Bacteroidales bacterium | reverse complement strand
TTCTCTCTCTTTCTATTTTCATCTCTTTTTCTTTCTCTTTCTCTTTTTTTCTGCTGTAATTTATAGCAGAGATATCTCCTTTTTTAATATACCTGCCACAACCTGCCAGTTATCTGCATTAACTATTCCATTATGAGAGGTAGCAACATTAATATGATTATTATGTGTTCTATAAGTTTAATATATTTTATTCATAACCAGGTTAACTAATCACTTATAATCTTCTTCTCAATTAATTGATACTTCTCCTTCACCCCCTCTCCCATATAGAAGTCCAACATTTCTTTCTTTGATAAAGTTCCTTCCTTTAAGAAACGTATCAAATACTCCTGATTGAATTCCATGAGCAGCAGTCCTTTTTCCAGTTGTTTGAGTATTTGTTTGTTTGTTTCGATATTTTGTTCAACTAATGCCTTTATGGACAGGACTTCATTGATATCCTTAATGATCCGGTTGACGATCATGGAGAGGAGTTCTTTATCAAGTTCCGGGACTTTTGCATTGATTGCAATATCACGGGCAAGCATATAAGCGATAGCAAGGTTAGAGTAATCTCCTTTTTGTGAATCGATGATTGCAATAAAGCCAACTCCGGGGATAAAGCCAACATTTTCAAAGTTTTTTAAAATGCTGTTATCCACCAGGCTGATATCAAAAACGATCATGCTGACTTTTGCTTCCCGGTTGGCCTGGGCTTCCAAAAGCTGGCTCCAGGCGGTATCATAAGTTCTTAAGGTAAGCAAGTCTTTTGTTTTGATATTCCCAAGTTTTATGCTCTTATCAAATTTGCACTCAATGGCGATTTTAAGATCGGACTGGCCATCTACTTCACAAATGATATCACCAGTTTTGTTCCTGGGGATTATTCCTGGGATATTACCGGTAAGTAATGCTTTGTCTTTTAGCCTTTTTTCCTGGAAATAATTATTCAAAAACTCAGCGATGTCTTCTTCTGCCATGATTCCCTTTACAGTTGTTTTGTAAAACAACTCCTTTTTCATGTCAAAGATCATCTTTAAGCTTTCCAGCTCTGTGCCCAATTCATTAGAAGTTTTGGCCAGGAAAGCAGATATCCGGTCTTCCATTAATGCCAGAACTCCGATGTATAAAGCACGGTAGAGTTTCTCATCTCGTTCATTTGCAGGTAGATTGTTAAAGTAGTTGAAAACAATTTCGTTTTCGATTTCGAATTTGTCTATCTCTACTCGTTTAAGTTGATGGTTAAGTCTTATTGTTGGCATAACAGATTTAACTATTAGTAATTTCAATTAATTCATCAAAATGTCTATTATCAAGTCGTTCTATTATTTTCAAAACGTCTTTTACTATGTTTTTACTTTCGCTTAGTACATTGTCAATTGTGTCATCAAAACTCTCTATTTTATCACCATGAGAATATTTATTAATAAATCTATATATGCGTTCTTTAATAATCTCATACCTTTTGTCCTTTAATGCTTCGTTTAATAAGGCATAAAAGTCATTTCTTCTTTTAGGGAATTTGAAATTCAAAAATATCTCTAAAACTTTTCTAGCTATGTTTGAAATAACAAAGCATTCTTCCAAAGTCAATTTAGTTTTATCTCTATAATCTTTTAGCTTTGAAAATAAATAATGGTATTCAGAATTATAGTACAATAATGAATCATCAGCATTGAACAATTCAGGTTGGCGAATTCCATCTTTATAAATTGCTTGGATATTGAATAACCTACTCTTTATTTTACCCTTATTTGGCTCGTTTTTTCTTGTAATCCATTCTCTTACTAAAAGGAAAAAGTTAAAGTTATGTGTAAGAATAATAAGTTGACGAACATCATTGCAAATATTCCTTATAAATGAATACGCATTAAATAAATGATTTGAATCAAAACTTGAGATTGGATCATCAATTACAACTATGCTTTTTTTTAATTTTGCTTCATCTTCTTGAAGCTTTGTAAGGAAAAATACAAATGAAATCGCTGTTTTTTCACCTTCACTTAGATGTCTTGCAATTTGCTCTTTATGTCCGTTTTTTCTAATAATTTGATAACCTTTATTTGTATTATCAAATTTCAACCTAATATCACTATGATTTAGAAATCTATGAAGTTTTGTGTTAAATTCAGCTGCACCAAGTATTTCATCAGTTAGGGAAGCCTCAAGTCTTAATATTTCTCGTTGAATTTCAGGTAATTCACCATCAAGTACTTCTTTTTCCTTTTCCTTTTTTATGATCTCCTTTAACTTTTCAAAATATTTAAACGATTTTATCTCTTTATGCGCATAGTACAATTCAAGCTTTATTTTAGCATTGTAAACTTTACTAACAAAAGTCTCAGTGGTAGTATTATGGTGATTTATTACTTCTTGTATCTTTTGTAGAGACTTATTAAACTTAATTAAAGTAGTTTTAGAATAAGAAACGTTTTTAATCTTTAGGTCAAAAGGGTTAGAGAGTTTTTTATTTAAAGCTTTTTCAAAGCTTTCAATTTTAAAAATAATTCCCTTAAGACTATTAGAATAGGAAATTAGGGAATCTTGGAATGCTTCTTTTAGAAATGGGTAAATTGTAATTTCAGGTGGTTCCCATTGCAGAATTGTTTTGAATTTATCAAGTTCCGTTAATAAGCTTTGAATTTCAGTTTTTGTTTTCTTGAAGTTCTCGTTAAAATGAGCATTTAATTCATCCCATCGTTCTTTAGTAATAATACTGCCACAAAACTTGCATTTTTTGAGCTTTTTATGTATTTGAACACCTTCTTCAATCCACTTACTAACAATTACATTGTTTTTAAGCCCTGCAATACTGTCAGAAATTACATCCGTTTTAAGTGTTGCATTTACCTTTTCAATGAGATTTTCAAATTGAAGGAAATTGATTTCATTTGGGACAGAGATATCAATCTTATCAAGAAATTCCAATCTTGCAATTAATTTATATTTATCAATCTCTTTTTCTTTAACAATTGATTTCTTATATCTAAGCTTTTTGTTATCTCTAATAAGAGGCCTTAATTTTCCCTTGTTATAGTTGATATATTTATTATCATCCGTTTTTAATACTTCAAATTCTCTTTTGATAATTTTTCCTGTCTCAGTAAGGAATGTTTCAATATCATTTTTAAAACTTGAAGCATCTGTGAGTAATTTATTAGTTTGTTCTCTGATTTTTTCATATTCCTCTATTTTAGACTCTAAGTTCTTTTTATCTTCAACTTTACCTTTTGAAACATATAATAGACTCTTTACCAGCCTATCCCAGTCGATGTTGTCTTTAATAAATTGTTCATTAAATACTTTGATTTCAAATTTATGTTTGTCAAGGTTCTTTTCAGTGAGTTCTCCATTGACAGTATGGATCTTAAATAATGAATTTCGATAACCTTCCTCATTTGGAATAGTCTTGTCAATTAGGCAGTACATAAATTTCGAAAGAGTTGATTTACCACTCCCATTCCAACCATATATTAAGTTATACCTTTCAAAATCATAAATATCAGAATTTGATTGAAAATTTATAAAAAATCCAAAATCATTAATGTTATCAATCCTCTGTATCATATCAGATTAATTGAATTGTTAAATTACTGCTTTACAATTCACAATATATTTCTACCATTCGGCTATCACTTGTTGTATATCCAGGCCTGGTTTTGCTGAAATTTTCATCCAAAACCTGAAATGATTCGATCTTTTCAATTTTAAAAAGTCCCCAGTCAGGCACATTATTTCTTCTACTTCCCCCTCTTATTTGATAAGCGGATAAAACTTCATTTCCTCTTGTATTTACACCTAAAGTATGAGGTTCCACTATTCTATGAAATCCATCATAATAGAATTCGATAAGATTCATGTTTTCAATTGCATTACATATTTCCGAAATCATAGTTTTAAAATTTAAGATTATCATTAATTATATTTACCAAATGATTTACCTAATCCATTTAAAATCAATTGCTGTATGATGAGTTTTTCAAAATCAACCATCAGTAATCTCAATAGATATCATCGTAATTTTCAATTTCAACAATCACAACTCCTAAGTTTTCCATCAAATTTCTTACTGCTAATCCAAGTTGGTTTTTCGTAATGTACCACACTTGCATAGGATCGTCGTATATATTGAAATACCTTTTACGTTCAATTAATAACCATCTTAAAAACACTTCATCTGATCCATAACCAAATCCAAAAATGATCATTGGCATATTAAACCAGATGTGTAACCAGGTTTGATGACCTTCCCAATATGGTTGACGCTTTCCTTGGAATAATCGATCATCTCCATTGTGTATCAGTTTACGAGCTCTCTCCACACTACCCATGTAATCAGTCAAACCTATTCTAATACTTCTTTGGTAATGAACCATTCCATGAACATGCCAGATGCCAAATCCATCTGTTGGCAATTGATGTTGTTCAAATCCATAATAACTTTTCCAGGGATAAAAATCAGTGAACCCTCTCCCATTTATTCTAATTAATTCCGCTCCAACAGACTCTTCATATGCAGTATCAAAATTCGTAGTTAATACTGGTAAATTATTTTTTAGTGCATACTGCATTAATCTTTCATGAACTGTTAGGTTTGCCTCTTCGGGTAAGTTTAACTGGTTAATAATCCTTTCTTTTACTTGTTGCGAATTTTCAGAGTGAATTTCTACTAAATCATATAATTCTGTATTGGAAAGTCCATCTATATTAAAGTTAATATTGTCATCCGCAGCATTTAATACTAGTTGTTGCCACTCAGGAAAAAGGCCAGCTCTTAAATTAGGTCCATTTCCAATCAAAAGTGCACAACGACCATTTTCATTAATTAATTCGTCAATTGCTTTCATTTTAATTACTTTTTAATTTAATGCTATTACTTATTCTCTTTCGTATTTTGATGCTGTAAAAGAAATTATCGTTTCTAAAGAAGACTTTATATTATGATTTTTTTAACTCTTATAGCCCTGGTTAAGTAAACAATCAATTTAATCCCTACAATAAAAACTGATTCAATTTTAGACTTTTCTTTCTTGACAGCTAATTTATGACCTTCTTCGTTTCTATAAAGCCTTAACAATGATAACAATAGAAATTCTTCTTGATCTATGTCTCCTTGTTTTTTTGCAAATTCAATATAATCCACAAAAGCTGGGTTTTTCTTTGGTTTAATAAAGTTCCTAAAACTCTCATCATCTTGATAAAGTTGTTTGAATAGGTTTTCAATAATCTTCGCCAAAGTAAAAGCGGCTTTCGAATTGTTATGTATTTCAATTAACCCAATTACTTGAAGCAATTCGGTCTTAGCATCTTCATTAATATCTGGATTTTCAGAAATCAATCTTTTTAATTGATCTTTAATCTCTTTACTTAGATATTTGTTCTTTTCAATTTCTTCTTCAAGTCTTAAAATTCTTTCTTTTTGATTTTTATTTTCTATAATTAGCCAGAGAATAACAATTCCTGCAATTATTCCTAAGGCTGTCCAAAACTCTTTATTATTGCCTGCCATTTTATTTTTATTCATTAATCAACTCCCCCCTAAACACCCCCTGCAACAAACCCCGAAACAACTCCTCACTTTTTTGCAGGCTCTGGCAGGCCACCTGTTTTTGGGTTTCTATTTGTTTGATGATTTCGGCAAAACGGTTTTGAAGTTCGATTGGTGGAAGAAATATTTGTAAATTTTTAATCATTGAAAGGTTCATGTTTTTTTGACGAACCCCTCTTTGCATCCTTCTTAGAAAATCCTTACCAAATTGAATAAAATAATATACAAAAACCGTATTAGCTTTTTTATTGTCCAATTTAGCAAACGCAATTGCTTGATTACAACTACATTCAACTTTGTTAATCGTTGATTTAAGTGCAGCAGTATCATACATTCCCAGTAATAGGCTATCTTTTTCAATTAATTTTGCTGATGACTCCCTTATGGCCTGTTCACAAATTTGTTCAATACTTTCAAACGTGTAAATATTCTCTAGTTCACCAGATGTTAACCAAGGAATATCTCCATTGAAATATTCAGCAATTTGCCTTGAAGGAGTTCCACCACTTTTCCAGATTCCTAATTCATTCAGTTTAGATAGATTCCATTTCATTGAATTCGTCACCGGATCCCCAAACATCTCCAAAAACACCGATTGGGCCAGTTGGTCGTATTTTTCAAGGATTTGTTTATCGTTTTGGATCAGCTCATCGGCTTTGTCTAAAATGGCAGCGATCTTTTGCTGGGTTTCGAGGGGAGGGAGGGGGATTTTAATTCTTTTCAAGTACTTAAAATGTCTATCATAGCCCGTATCTGGCAACCTTGCTGAGCACAGGAAGTAATATAGATACTTTGTTTCAATATCAATTTTCGCCTCGAGAGCTTTAACCCCATCAGCACCTAAAATAAATGGGAAATCTATGTATTTAAAAATACATGTGTGATCACCAAATAGTATTAATGGTTTGGTGAATTTATATAACAACGATTTGTTATTTGAAAAACCCGATATAAGTTTTTTTCCTTGATCAACAACTGGAATTTCCCCTTTGTTAAGGTATTCACTTACTTTTAACTTTGGGTTGCCCCCAGTTTTATCTTTAATAATTTCTGAAAAATTATACCAGATCATTTAATTAACTCCTCAAATTCGTTGATCAACTTCAATCTCTGTTCTGTCAATTGTTTTAAGCCTAGCTCATCACCTTTGCCATTTATAATCTCATCTGGAGAATCATATTCAATCTCCTCATACTCTATTTCCTTATAGCGGTTAAAACTCAGGTCGTAATTATTTTCCTTTATTTCATCTACCGGCACAAAAAAATGTTTGGCTTTCCGGTTGGTTTCGTCATTGCTTAAGCGTTTTTTCCAGCTTGCCAGGATATCAGGGATATCGCTTTGTTCAATTTTGGTTCGTTTGTCGTCCAGAGAATAACCATCGGCTTCCATATCGTAAAACCACACTTTTTCGGTTTGTCCACCTTTTACAAATACCAGTACAGCCGTACTCACCCCGGCATAGGGCTTGAACACCCCGCTAGGCATGGAGATCACAGCCTGAAGCTCGCATTCATCAATCAGGATCTGCCGTGCCTGCCTGTGAGCCTTGTTACTGCCAAATACAACGCCATCAGGAACGATCACCGCCACCCGGCCACCCATTTTTAGCGAATTGAAAATGCGATTGATAAACAACAGTTCCGTTTTGGTGGTGCCGAGCTTAAAACCTTCGTTGATATCCCCCTTGTCAATGCTTCCTTTAAAGGGTGGGTTGGCCAGTATCACATCGTAAATGTTGTCTTCGTTGTATTTCTTGCTCAAAGTATCCACCTGGTCAATTTTCGGCTGGGTAATGCCGTGCAGCATCAGGTTCATCAAACCGATACGCACCATGGTGTGGTCGAAATCGTAACCGTAAAAAGTATATTCCTTCAGTTGTTTCCACAACTTTTCGTTGGTTAGTTTATCCCCATAAGTGCCTTTTACAAAACCGTTTTCATCGGTAAAGCGTCGTTTTTCACTGGTGTATTGGGTTAAAATATGCTGGTAGGCGCCCAGTAAAAAACCACCTGTTCCGCAGGCCGGATCGCAGATGCGTTCGCCCAGTTTCGGGTCCGTAAGTTCAGCCATCATCTGTATGATGTGTCGCGGAGTGCGGAATTGCCCGTTTTTGCCGGAAGTGGCGATTTCACCTAACAGGTACTCGTACATATCGCCCTGTGTATCCTGGAATGTTTGCCCTTTGGCAGAATCTTTTTCAATTTCAAGGTAAATGTTATCGATAAGGCTGATAGCTTCCACCAAAAGAGAAGGTTTGGGCATGATAAATACCGCATCGCTCATGTGCTTGCCAAAAGTAGTATCCTGTCCGTTCAGTTGCTTGATAAAAGGAAAAACCTTCATCTGCACGTGGGCCAGCATTTCGCCTCCTTCCATCTGCTTGAAAAAGCTCCAGCGCAGGGTGGATTTATCCACTTCTTCATTGGTATTGGGAACAGCGAATGTTCCTTCAAAAAGTGAAGTGTATTGTTCACCCGAGAATTCGGTTTTTTTCATTTCTTTCAGGTCCATTTCATCTAACCGTCGCATAAACAGCAGGTAACTGATCTGTTCAATGGCTGTCAGCGGGTTGCTGATGCCGCCACTCCAGAACTTGTTCCAGAGTTTGTTGATTTCTGATTTTATTGTGGGTGTTAACATTGTTAAGCAGTAAGTTTTTCGGTTAATTCCATAATCTCATTGATCTCATTGGGTTTGAAAATTCCCAATATTCCATCCGGGCTGAGTTTGGTAAATGGTTCATGCACCAGGTCTTTCTTTTCAACGGTTTCTTTACGCAATATGAATGTTTTCAACGTTAACAGGAACTGGATTTGCTGTTCGGAATAAGTATTGTGTGCAGCAATGAATTCATCAAAGGCTTCGGAAACTTCCTCGGTGAAAGATTTAAGTTCTTCCAATCCAAGAATGTATTTGATAAACCGGATGAATTTTGCCCGTTTATTATCATAAACCTTTTGCAATAATCCTTCCGTCACCCATGGGTCTCTCTCCTGTAAAATGTTGGCCAACTCTTCCACTTCAGGTCCGGTAATTTCCATTCCCTGTTGCAGTTTCTGAAGCACAAAGTTTGAACCCACCAATTCCCTGACGGCAGCTTCTACTTTTTCACGGTATTTCTGAACGGTCATGCGTTCGTTTTCCGGCCCGAACTCAACCCATTCCTTCACCATTAATTCATCCCTGATGTTGAGCTTCTCTTCACCTGGGCCCATGTCGTTTTGCCTGAATTTCATCAAAGGCCCTAAACGAGCAGCCAACTCGTCAAGATCAGTATAAGAAAACCGGTGCCACCAAACCGGTTGCACTACCCGGTCGATGTAATCTTTTTCTTTCTCCACAACATTGATCGAAAAAGGCAATTCTTTGATCTGTTCCACCACAGCATCCCGTAAAGTTTCATATTTCTCTTTTTCTTTTACTAAATAGGCCGTACTCAGGTCAACAACATCAATTTCAAACCGAATGGCTTTAAAATCACCCTGTGATTTCGCCCGCATTACAGGTGCAATGAGCCTTCTTAAATCTTCAATTTTAGTTTTATCAATAAATTTCCAGTATTCATCTCTTTCAACCTGCTCCAGGTCGGCTTTTGCATCCAGGATTATTACTGAATTTTGTGGCAATGTTTCAATGTCACTACGAAGATGTTTGATCGCCAACACCTGAGCTTCTTCGTTTGCATTGTCCAGCGCTGCAGACAGGTGGTCCAGTCTGGCTTCAAACAATCGTACCGGTAGCGCTTTCTGGCCTTTAGGTTCTCTTACCTTTGGATTTTCCTTGTGGTATTCAAAATTCTCCCACAAGTCCATAATCAGGAACTTATCTTTTTCAAGGCACCATGGTTTAAGTTTATTTTCATTAAGTACCCTTGTCCCCCTGCCTATCATTTGCCAGAATTTGGTGTAGGAATAAACAGGTTTGGCAAATACCAGGTTTACAATTTCCAGCACATCAATCCCGGTATCCAGCATATCCACACTCACAGCTACCCTGGGCATATCGTTGTTTCTAAACTGATCTAACAAGCCACCTTTACCATGTACCCCTTTTATTCCTGATATCAGCACCCTGGCAATCCGGCCTTTATATTCAGGGTACAACCGGTCAAAAGTTTCCTCCAGGCGGAAAGCATGTTTCTGGCTGATGGCAAAGATGATCGTTTTGCCGGGCAGTACGCCATCATCACTCTTTTTACACTCTTCCATAAATTCACGCACGATGAGTGCATTGGTGCCTTTGTTGGTTACCCGTTTTTCAATTTCGGAACCCTCATAATTGATTGCGTCAGGATCTTTTCCATCAGCGAGAAGCTTTTTTGCATCCTTCGGATCAATCGTATGATGATTGATCCCTTCCAGCATAAATTTTGAGCGTATTTTCAACACTTCAAAATCCGAAAGATAAGGCGGGATATTATTTACAGCCTCTTCGTAAGAATAATTGAACGAAGGTATTCCGTCCACACATTCGAATAGCTGGAAAGTGTTGTGATCGATATGGTTGGTGGGTGTTGCAGTCAATCCCAGCTGGATTACATCAAAATAATCGAAGATATTTTTGTAAACATTATAAATGGACCGGTGGCTTTCATCCGCAACGATCAAATCGAAAAAATGAGGAGAAAACATGCAATTCTTATCTTCAATTTCATTCAGCATAGTTGGATAGGTGCTCACATACACCCTTCGATCGGTAGCAAATCCTTTTTCTACATAAGGTCCTTCTCTTTTCGGCCAGACAGGTGCATTGGGCAGATGCTCCTTAAATGCATCCAGCGCCTGATCGCGCAAAGCCACACGGTCAACGAGAAACAGGACGCGTTGTATCCAATTGGTGCGCATTAAAACATCAACCAAAGCTAAACAGGTTCTGGTTTTACCAGTTCCGGTAGCCATAACCAGTAAGAATTTTCTTCTGTTTTTTTCAATTGATTCCAGAACAGAACGAACTGCCTGGATTTGATAAGGTCTTCCGGCAATATCTTTATTGATCAATTCTTCTGAAAGCGCTCCTGCATTATTGCGAAGGAAACACATTTTTTCAAGGTCCTCCCGGGTTGGAAATCCATATACCTTTCGCGGAGGATAGCGTTCGGAATCCCATATAAATATTTCATGGCCATTGGTATACATCACAAATGGCAAGTCACGTCCGGGATTATTTTGTTTGATCTTTTGGGCATAAATCAGTGCCTGTTCCTGCCCATCTTCGGCGTTTTTTGATGTCTTTTTTGCCTCTACAACGGCCAATGGGTAACCATCCTTGCCAAGAAGCGCATAATCAACGAACAGGTGGCCTGCATAATTTTCTTTGGAAGCAGCTGCAATATTTGCATCCACAATAATATCCAGCTCCTCGGTCACCTGCATTGGATCTTTCACGTTCCAACCGGCCTTTGCAAGGCGTTTGTCGATGATCTCTTTTCTTGTCCGGGCTTCGGTTCGGGACATATATTATTATTTGATGCTAAATTAATTAAAAGTATAGAATTTAGATGATTTTAGATGCCACCACCTATCTGACCACTTATCTGACCACCCACTTTCACTGCTTGCTTCACTAACAAATTTTTCCTTACAACCAACTTTACTACCAACCTTACAACCAACTTTAAGATGTGTCATTTAATTAATGCTTTCCAATATTTTCTCCGAAGTTTTCTCCGAAGTTTCTACCCAATTATTAATATTTTATTCATCTAAAACTTTCCAATATCCCCCCTTTGCCGGACCAATGCGCTGGAGTTTATTTTCTTTTTGAAGCTTTTGAATATTACGTTCGATCGAACGTTCAGTAACACCAATTATTTCCCCCAATTCGGGAATAGTAATTTCCCTATTTTCTTTAATCATTTCCAGTATTTTCCCCGACGTTTTCCCCGACGTTGCCCTGACCTTTTTCCGTCCTATCTCCGTATCAAGTCCATCTATCTGGGTTGTGATTAATTCTGCCGGGAAGTTAAAAATGGCAGTCGTTGAATCAATATCTTTTGAGAATTTCGGTACATTCTTTGAATATGAACTCCAGCCACCAATCATTTTATCAAAGCCGTATCCTGCATTTTCAGAAAGTTTCACCACCCTGAAAAGTTTTGCAACGATAGGGTTACGTGGCATAGTTATGTCTGCCTTAATCAGGTCTTCAATGGATTTGGGCGGGCTCCCCGGATTCCAGAACTCAATTCTGTTATCGAATATCCGAATACGGGATTTACCCACGCTGAAATAATCGGCGTGCATAAGCATATTCACCAGGGCTTCCCTGATCGCCTCCAGTTGCGGGTAGTTTTCAATGGCAAATCCTTCAGCAGATAATTGAAAAGGAAGATTCAAACGCTGTCGGAGCCGATCAAAAAGTGCAAAATAATATTCCCACAAGTTTTCCTGTTCTTCTAACCGGAATGTAAACCGGGTTTTTGCATTAGCATAGCTTGTACCCGGTATTTCCAGCAGATCAATTCTGAAATCGGGAAAGTATCGCTGAATAGCATCCTCCTTTCCAAAGAATAGCAAACCTGCATAGCTAAGCCTATCCTGAATAACAACCTGAGTTTTATTAAGTAATTCCAGTTCTGTAAATTTAGTATATCGATGTGAGGGATTAAAGCGGGATAAATAATCCCGGTATCGCTCTATCGAATGCTGATTTAAGTCAGAAATATCAGAATCTTCTACTGTTCTGGAAGTCATTGTTCCATATGCCTGATCACGGTACATAGCATCAATTTCCTCCTGAGTTGCCCGCTGATCTCCACTTGCTGTTCTGATAAAAGTATTCTTTGGATTGTTAAAATAAACTGGTTTTTTATTGGATAGTGGGATTTTAAAAGCAAGCACATTCCCTTCAACAAATTTATATTTTTTACATTCAGGCATGATTTTAATATTATAGATCTCACCGCGAAGTGATGTAGTAAAGTCCTGTTCGATTTTGGCAGGATTATCAACACCTGTGATAGAAAACTGCTTTTCTCTTTGAGAAACACCAAAAATGATCCAGCCACCGGAAGTATTCGAAAAAGCCGATACGGTCTCCCTGGCATTTCTAGGGACATTAGTTTTTGCTTCTTTTATTTCGAAGTCTTCCCACTCAATGTCGTCAAGTCGTTGTATAAGTTCTTCTTTGGTCATTTTGTAATTTAGTCCAACAAGCTGTTGGACTATTATAACTTATTTAAATTTTTTTAAATTCGTTTCTGCAAATCATTCGACTTTTCAAATTGTTCTTTCAACGTTGCTTTCAGTCCAGCCATCTTTTCCTCAAATGGAATACCGCCTGCCTGCTGCACCGTTTTACATCTTAACCTAAATGCCTGTCTCTCAAACAACAATAGTTATGCACAGCGCAGAAATTCAATGTATTAAAATGTGATGTTTAATAAAGATGCTTCTGAACAGCATAATTTGCAATCAAATGTCGTAAAGTTTTTTAATATTACCAATTCGTATTATAAAAATCGTAATCAGGAATGTTAATAACCAATAACAAATTAGAAATGAGAAATAATCAATAACAAATAAGGAATGAGGAATGAGAAATAACCAATAACAAATAAGGAATGAGAAATATGGGTAATAACAACCTGCCATGAAACCGGATTCCAACCCTTTGAGTTAGCCGGGGGATGGCGGTTTGTTCGCCATCCCCCGGGGTTTTTACTGTACCAGGATTTTTTTGGTGATAATTCCTTTATTGGTCAGGATTCTTAGCAAATATAATCCACTGGCACTGTTCCTAATATTTATAGATACTTCATTACCTTCAAATGCATTTTGCTGAAGTTCTACTTTTCCTCCGCCGAGAAAATCAAAAATATTTATTTCCAATATTTTCAGGTCATTGTTTTCTGAAAGAAAATTTATACTGAACTGACCGTTGTTCGGATTTGGAAATATGTCAAACTGATTGGATAAAGAGAGTTCATTGATATCCACGATCAAATCCATGCAGAATGTATACGTTTCCTCATTATAATCATAGTTGCCTTCATCTTCAACAACGATCAGATAAATACCTGGATCTACATCAGCATTGGCATACATATCCTGACCACCTCCGGCATTGCCAACACCATCATCGGCAATAAGCGTCAATACATTTTCGATTACCTGGTAAATAGCTATATTCAAATCCAGATTATCAGGCACGGAAGTAACCGACACTTCCAATACACCGGAATTGGTCACCTGCACTTCAAACCAATCCACATCATTGAATACCGTATAAAGATGATTATCTCCATAAATATTGGCTTCAAAACAGGTGTCTTCCGGAATAGGCGCTGCCTCCTCATAAATCTGGTTTAATTCCAGGGCATTGGCAGTAAAGTCCACACAGAATGTATAAGTCTCCTCATTATAATCATAGTCGCCTTCATCCTCAACAACGATCAGGTAAGTACCGGGATTGATCACGGCATTGGAGAAAATATCCTGACCACCTCCGGCATTACCATCCCTGTCATCTGAAATGAGAGTCAGAACATAATCGATGATTTGATATATCCCAACATTCAGATCCAGATTATCAGGCACGGAAGTAACCGCCACTTCCAATACACCGGAATTGGTCACCTGCACTTCAAACCAATCCACATCATTGAATACCGTATAAAGATGATTATCTCCATAAATATTGGCTTCAAAACAGGTGTCTGCCGGAATAGGCGCTGCCTCCTCATAAATCTGGTTTAATTCCAGGGCATTGGCAGTAAAGTCCACACAGAATGTATAAGTCTCCTCATTATAATCAAAGTTGCCTTCATCTTCAACAACGATCAAATAAGTACCCGGATTAATCACGGCATTGGAGAAAATATTCTGACCAGGTGCGGCATTGCCATCCCTGTCATCAGAAATGAGAGTCAAAGCATTATCGATGATTTGATATATCCCAACATTCAGATCCAGATTATCAGGCACGGAAGTAACCGCCACTTCCAATACACCGGAATTTATCACCTGCACTTCAAACCAGTCCACATCATTGAATACCGTATAAAGATGATTATCTCCATAAATATTGGCTTCAAAACAGGTGTCTTCCGGAATAGGCGCTGCCTCATCATAAATCTGGTTTAATTCCAGGGCATTGGCAGTAAAGTCCACACAGAATGTATAAGTCTCCTCATTATAATCAAAGTTGCCTTCATCCTCAACAACGATCAGGTAAGTACCGGGATTGATTACGGCATTGGAGTAAATATTCTGACCACCTCCGGCATTGCCATCCCTGTCATCTGAAATAAGAGTCAGAACATAATCGATGACTTGATATATCCCAACATTCAGGTCCAGATTATCAGGCACGGAAGTAACCGCCACTTCCAATACACCGGAATTGGTCACCTGTACTTCAAACCAATCCACATCATTGAATACCGTATAAGTATGATTATCTCCATAAATATTGGCTTCAAAACAGGTGTCTGCAGGAATGGGTGCTGCCTCATCATAAATCTGGTTTAATTCCAGGGCGTTGGGAGTACAAGTCAGGGCCATCTCATACGGATCAGAATCAGAGAAACCATTGTCTCCTTCATCCTCAACCAGGATCAGGTAGGTCCCTGCGTTTACAACCGCATTGGAGAAAATATTCTGACCACCTCCGGCATTGCCAACCCTGTCATCTGCAATGAGAGTCAGAACATAATCGATGACTTGATATATCCCAACATTCAGGTCCAGATTATCAGGTACGGAAGTAACCGCCACTTCCAATACGCCTGATTCTGCCATTTCAATTTCATACCAATCAACGTCTCCAATTATTTGAATGTATGCTGAAAGTTGCTGGCCGCATGTAACAAGTGCGGCTGTCTCATACGTATCATTTGGCTCAAAAGGATCCTGTCCGAATGACTGGTTAATGCCGGCTGCAACAAACAATAAGCTGATTATGTAAATTTTTATTTTCATTTCATTTTAGTTTTAGTGTTAGTGTTAATAAACCGTATTGAAAATTTCTTACCAAGCACCCTTTCTACATCTTAATATAAACCATTTGATCCTTTCATCACTAAGTTGATACATGAGATAGAACCACCATTATCGCTATTTTAGATTAATTGCCTACTCTTACGATTTTCAAAAAATTCGCCTCATTCTTTTATTTTAGATGGTTTCGTGAGGTTGTTTTTCCATCGATCTGTCACTATGGGTGGATAGCCCTTTCATTAATCCTGCATGTATATTATGGGCATCTCTAAAAGTTCACTTTTTTGAGGCCGCTGTTAAACATATTTGTATACATGATATATATGTACATTGTATACAAATATATATCATTTTTTTTATTAAACCTACTTTTTTTAACAAAATTTATTTATCATGCTTTCAAGTTTTGTCTTCCTTTTGGGGATTTCGCTCAGTTCTACAAATACACCTTTGTATGGGTTTTCAGGAAGATTTATTCGAAATAATAAATGAGGAAATTTAATCAGGAATGTCAATGAGAAATAACCAATAACAAATAAGAAATGAGGGATAAGAGATCAGGAAGGCTTGCTGACATCTTGGATGTCCCGATGCACAAAACAAGATTCATCATCCATGTTTAACCAGGCACGTTTAAGTGCTCTCAACACGTTTCCTGTTTCTATCCAAAAGGTAATGCAACATTTGGGCAGGGTCTTTAAATCTATTTGCAAACATCATGGCTGCTATGATATACGGTTTAAAGCCAGCCTCATGATAGGTTGCTATTCTGTATTTCTCAAAAACAGCAGCACTCACCTCCCCCTCTTTGCAGGATACACCCGAAATATCAGCAGGAAGGCAATGCATAAAAAAAGCATTTTGTTTTTTCGTCAGGCGCATTATATCCTCATTGTATTCCCAGTGTTTAAAACGGGAATTTTCAGCAAGACAGGTATGTTCAAGGTCAGCTAATCCTTTTTTATCGCCAATTTTTAATAATTCCGTTCTCTGTTGCATAATATGAAAAGGAGCCCAGCTTTTAGGATAAACAATATCCGCATCTTTAACAGCGTCCTCCATTGAATGACTGACAGAAAAAGATCCACCGCTATTTTTTGCATTTACTTTTGCAATCTCAACAATCTCAGGGATCAAATCATATCCTTCCGGAAAAGCTAATTCAATGTTCATTCCGAAACGCGACATCAGCGCAATGATACCCTGAGGAACTGAAAGTGGCTTACCGTAACTAGGTGAATATGCCCAGCTCATTACAATCTTTTTCCCCCTTAGCTCATCCAACGAACCAAAATGCTGTTTTAAATGAAGCAGGTCAGACATTGATTGCGTAGGGTGATCCCGATCGCACTGCAAATTCACTATTCCCGGACGGGTTGGCAGGACGCCTTTTTCGTAACCTTCATCCAATGCTTCGCCTACCTCTAGCATATATTTATGTCCTTCTCCAAGAAAGATATCATCACGGATACCAATAAAGTCAGAGAAAAAGGAAATCATATTAGCTGTTTCCCTGACTGTTTCGCCATGGGAAACTTGTGATTTCTCCTCATCCATATCCTGGACTTCCAGTCCAAGTAAATTGGCAGCTGATGCAAAAGAGAAACGCGTACGCGTTGATTTATCCCTGAAAATAGAAACAGCCAACCCGGAATCAAAAATTTTTGATGAAATATTCTGGCGCCTTAGTTCCTTCAGGATACTTGCCACTTCAAGGATCATTTGCAGATCGCTTTCACTTTTCTGCCATGTCAGAAGAAAATCTTTCTGGAATAGATCTGATTTAATTCGGCTCAATGTTTCTATCCTGTTTTTAAAATTCATATCAGGTTCCTTTTCATTCGTAATCGTTATAATTTTTTATTTCGTTTCTCGCTTTTCTTTTCTCTCTTCTCATTCCATTTAACCACTCTGCGGTCAGGGATGATGGTGGGGGGGCTCTTTCGTCCCCGGACTGAAGTCCGGGGCTATTCATTTTAAATCCCATCTTCCCGTTTCCCGTTTCCCGTTTTCCCGTTTTTTTCTTTCTCTTTTCTCTTTTCGTTTTTCGCTTTTCTCATTTCCTCCCCGATTTCATAAGCAAACGCCGCATAAAAGGCAGAGGCAACCACCAGGTCATTAACAGCTACTTTCTCATTAGGGGCATGGGCAAGAATTTCGTTTCCCGGGCCAAAACCGATCATTGGGATACCATAAACACCATTAATCGTCACCCCATTTGTTGAGAAGGTCCACTTGTCAATCCGGGGGTTTTTCCCAAATAAATGATGAAAAACCCTGATGCCTGTTTGAACCACTTCATGCCCCTCAGGGATATTCCATGTAGGGTAATATTTTTCCATGCCATATTTAAGGCCGGTAAATGCTTTTTCAAAATAATCAAGCACTTCTACCTTAGCATTCATGTTTTTTACCAGCTCCCGGATCTCTTTCAGTGCCGACTCTTTTGTTTCGCCCCATGTCAGCCTTCTGTCGAGGTGGATCCTGGCAAAATCAGCAACAGCACACAACGACGGGCTTCCTGATATTATTTCGGAAATAGTAACACTTCCTTTTCCAAGAAACTCATCCGTTGGCAGTTGTTCGTTTAACTTTTCAATCTCAAGGGCAGTCTGTGAGGCCATGTAAATAGCATTCTTCCCCCTTTCAGGAGCAGAGCCATGTGACGAAACACCGTAAAAGCTTACATGCATTTCCATGCGTCCTCTGTGACCACGGTAAATATTCAAATTAGTAGGTTCGGTGCTTATGACAAAATCAGGCTTGATGCCTTCCTCTTCGATAATGTATTTCCAGCAAAGCCCATCGCAATCTTCTTCCATCACGCTGCCCACAAAATAAATGGTCAGGTCTTTGTCAAAACCCAATTCTTTCAATATTCTTCCTGAGGTTACAAACGAAGCCGGCCCTCCTTCCTGGTCAACAGATCCTCTTCCATGCACATAACCCTCTTTGATCTCGCCACCCAATGGGTCAAAATCCCAGTTATCGAGGTTTCCCACGTCAACGGTGTCCATGTGGCCATCAAAAGCCAATATTTTCTTACCATTCCCAATTCTTCCAATAACATTCCCCAGCCCATCGGTTTTCACTTCATCAAATCCGGCTTCTTTCATTTGCCGGACCAATTCTTCCTGAACATATTCTTCTTCCCCGCTTAAAGATTTAATCTTAATAAGCTTCGATAAATTCCCGGCTGTATAATTTCTATACTTTTCTGAGAGGTCTCTTATCTTTGAAAAAATATTATCCATTTGTACTAACCTTATTAATTCATAAACTTTATGTAAAGAGCCATCAATAGCCCCGCCTTTCAAGGCGGGGATTAAAAAGCAAGTAACGCAGCCCTCTCCAAAATTCGGGCTGTGATAATTATAGCCCTACAACAGGTGCCTAAAAGGAACAAGGAACCATTCAAACAGCTTATCGATAATCGGGCGTCGTAGCCAGTAGTCATAATTGAACGATTCCGAATCCTTAAAAGTTCCTAAAAGGTGATCTGCAATGCATCGTATTGCTTCAGGATCTCTGCCAAGAAGTGCAATCTCGTGCTGGTACCTGAAACTTCTATAATCGAAATTAGGAGAGCCTAATACAAAAATTTCTCTGTCGACCAACATCAGCTTCCCATGAAGATTATTAGGCATGTACAATAAAAAATGAACATTGGCTTTACTAAGTTTTCCGATATATCTGTTTCGCATCAGGTCAATTAATCGCATATCAGAATGATTCGGTAAAAGTACTTTTACATTTACTCCCCGTTTTGCGGCATCCATTAATGCTTTTCGTAACATGAAACCCGGAATGAAATAGGGAGTTTCGATAATAATCTCCTTTTTTGCACCCTTGATCAATTGCGTATATCGTTTCCGGACCCTCTGTCTGGCAATGGAAGGAACATCACGTAGAATCTCAAGGTCACCGTATTTAATTGTTCTGACATATGATATTTTTTCAAAAACATATTTATTGAAAATCCTGAAATCCTGAAGAAAGACTTTCTTAAATTCAACAGCTATAGCACCATAAACCCGTAGCATGGCTTCCCGCCAGTCGTATCCATATTCAACAATATTGGCTGAACCAATATGTGTAATTGTGTCGTCAATAACCAAAATTTTTCGATGATTTCTTCGATGATTTTTTGTAAAAAAATCTATAAAAAATTTGATTTTCTTGAAGAATCTCACCTCTCCGCCGTATGAAGTCAATTCAGAAAAATAAGATTGCGACACATAGGCGCCCCATGAATCAATCAAAAGTTTAACCTCAACACCCTCCTTGCATTTGCGTGTCAATGCATCCCTGAATTTCATTCCCATTTCACCATTACTGTATTTATACATCTCCAGGTAAATGTATTTTTTTGCATTCTCAATATCATCCAGCATGGATTGATAAAAATCATGAGCACTTTCAAATATTTGATATTTCTTGTTAGAAGAAGGCACAGATCAACAGTATTAAATTGTATTGGTCAAAGATATGAAAATCCTGCAAAATTTTTATAGTCGTTTTTTGTTATCTTTGCTAATACTAAACATTTATACTATGTTACGTTCTATGACGGGCTATGGAAAAGAACTGGTTTCACTGCCCGAAAAAACAATTACCATCGAAATTCGTACGCTGAACAGCAAGCTGGGTGATATCAACATCAAATCGCCTGCTTTATACAGGGAAAAAGATATTGAAATCCGTCGCATGTTGCTAGAAAAACTCGAACGAGGAAAGATTGATTTTCAATTATTTGTCGAAAATATTGGAGACAAGAGTAATTTTTCCTTAAATCAGTCTCTGGCAAAAAAATACTACAAAGAATTGAAATCCCTGGCTGATGATATAGGCGAAGATGATTTTGATGAGTTTCTACCCGTACTGGTCAAGCTACCTGATGTACTGCATCCTGAAATCGAAAAACTTAATCCGGAAGAATGGGAAGTCATTAAAAAAACAATATCCAGAGTCCTTGATAAGGTGGATGCATATCGGGTGGCAGAGGGTAGTTCATTAGAAAAAGACCTTATCGCCCGTATTCAATTTATTATTGATTATTTATCAGAAATAACTCCATACGAACAAGATCGAATAAAAAAGAAAAAAGAAGATCTTTTAACTGCGCTAAACAACGTAAAAAATAATATCACTGTTGATAAAAATCGTTTTGAACAAGAATTGATTTATTACATGGAGAAGCTGGATATTACGGAAGAAAAAATACGATTAAAGAAGCATTGTGAATATTTCTTAGATACGGTCAATGTGCCAGGTTCTGTCGGAAAGAAGTTAAATTTCATTGTGCAGGAAATAGGTAGGGAGATCAACACGTTAGGCGCAAAAGCAAATAATGCAGAAATTCAAAAAATAGTAGTCCAAATGAAGGATGAGTTGGAAAAAATTCGTGAGCAACTTGCAAATATCCTTTGATATGGAAGGGAAACTAATTATCATTTCGGCACCCTCCGGGGCAGGAAAAACAACAATTGTAAAACATATTCTTA
>JAGLWB010000255.1 GCA_023133655.1 Bacteroidales bacterium | reverse complement strand
GGTAGTTGGCTACCTGATTTCTTTTTGAGCATGTGCATTGACAAAGAGCACGTCACCCATTTTTTCATAGCCTTTAAAAACATTTTCCCCAACACTTTTTAGCTGACCAACTCTAAAGCCTATTAATGTTAGGGCAGCATCGGCCGAATGTAAATTAATGATGTCTTTTACGTTGGTTTCTTCATCGGCTTCAATTACTTCAACATTTTTTGATGAGATAGGTAGCCGGCCTGTTTGTATCAGGTTTAAGATATTTTCTCTTGTTGCTTCAACATCAGGTTTATTGCAGACATCAAATATTTTTATAGAACTTTTTTTCCAATCGGGGTGTCCCAGAATAATATAACTCAGCAGGATCATAAGGTTAGCATTGATGATGTCGCTGCGTTTTATCCATACATGAATATCGTTTTTAAAATCCATTTTATGGTAGGAGCTACCCAAGACGCATACATCATTTTTTCCAGCACGGACAAGTGGAATATTTTCAATGATTTGGCCGAGATTATTGGGTTCTTGTTTATCAAATTCAAAGATAACCATATTATTTTCCATCCCTGATATCCCGGGCAGTTGTATTATTTGAGCAATAGCTGAGGTGTAGGAAGGAGAAATAATGGTGTCGCTGTATAAATGACTGTTTTTTTTATCAGATTTCCCGATGAGGATCTCCAGAATTTCTTTTGATTTCTCATCGGTTGCTTTTGAGAAATAATCTTTTATCAGGTGGATATAAGTTCCAAACCCATGTTTATACGATATCCAGTTAAGCAGGTTAAATGCATTTTCTCTTTGGAACGTACTTTGTGACACACATACCGCAGATGGGCGCCAGGGCAGTTTATGGGATAAACTTTTTTGTTTCTGAAGATAAACCTGCAGGTTCCGGTTGATTTGAAAGATGGCACTTCTGAAGATAGTTTCTAATCCTTGCCTTTCTTTATGGTATTTGGTAATAATAAAATAGATAAGTACCATGATCACCACTGCCAGTAAGGCATATATCCAGTTTATTTTAAACATCAACCACACGCTCATCACAAAACCAAGTAATGAAAGGGTCCATTTTGACTTAAACCTGGGGCGATATGACGGATCAGCCCCGAAATGGTTAAGGAAGGAAATCAGGCACAGCGCACCGTATGTTACCATAAAAAACATAGAGATAATTTCAGCAACGGCATTAACATTACCAAGAGCTACAAAAATAAAAGCTATAATACAGGTAACCATCGAGGCATTAAAAGGTTCGTTGGTAACCGGTTTCCCTTTGGCAATAAACGTATTCAGTCTTTTAAAAGGGAATGACTTGTCTTTACCCAATGCCTGTAACGTTCTTGGCCCTACCATATATGAACCAATGGCTGAAGAGATAGTAGAGGCTGCCAGGCCTAACGGAATAACCAGGAATCCGTAAATAGCAATACGGCTCATAATGAGTTGATGTTCTGTAAGGTCGTCAGGGCTGGCTGAGGTTGCCATTTTCCATACGATAAAAACGTAAATGATCATTCCGGCAATGGTAGCAGAAAGTGTTCCCCTGGAAATTGATTTACCGGGATTTCTGAGGTCGCCCGACAGCCCAACACCGGCAGTTATTCCGGTGAATGCCGGGAAACAGATAGCAAAAACGATAAAGAAATTATCCAGGCCTTTCAATGGTTGAGCGAAGATACTGGTATCAGCGGTCAATGAAAAATCAGTTTTACCCAGGAAGAAAAAAGTAAGTGAAATAAATAAAATAATCACAACTACGTACAATGCTTTGACGCCAATATTTGCCCCCTTTTTCAGGATGAGTAATGAGAGCAATCCCATTGCCGGAATACTTATGACCTGCCGGGGCAATATCACGTTGTATTTATCAGTGACATAATTAAACAGAGGTTCAAAAGCTTCGGTAAAGGCAATCACATAAAAAGCTACGCTGATGGCCTGCGACATGAACAAAGCAATACCGATGGTGGCCCCAATATTCAATCCGAATGACCGGGAGATGATAAAATACTCACCCCCACCTTCAACACGTTGATTTGTAGCTATTTCTGAGATGGCCATGGCTGTGGGTATGGTGATCATATGGCCAAGAAGTATTATCAGCATAACGCCCCAAAAACCAAGTGTCCCGGTTGCAAAACCAAAGCGAAGAAAAAGGATAGCTCCCAGAATGGTTGATATGGCAGTGAAAAACACAGGGGCTGTACCAAACCCCTGTTTTTGGTTATTTATTTTTACCATGACAGGTGTAAAAATAAAAATTATTTTCCAATAATCGTGTTAATCAGATACGATGGTTAGTTCATCAATGATATTTTGGGCTCCGGCATATTTATCGATGATGAACAAAACATAACGGATATCCACATTAATGGTTCGTTGAAGCCCGGGTTCAAAAGCAATATCACCACTCATGGCTTCCCAATTACCATCAAAAGCCAGGCCTATCAGTTCGCCTTTGCCGTTAATAACGGGGCTGCCTGAGTTACCACCTGTAATATCGTGGTTTGTGAGAAAACATACATACATTTTCCCATCTTCACCATATCTTCCAAAATCTTTCGTATTAAATAATTCTTTCAGTTTTTCCGGTACAACAAATTCCCAATTGGAGGGGTCTTCTTTTTCCATAATCCCACTTAAGGTTGTACGATAATCGAAATGGATAGCATCGGCCGGGAAATAATCCTGCACAGTGCCATAGGTGAGCCGCATGGTGAAGTTAGCATCGGGGTAAAATGTTTTATCTTTTTCCATTTCTCTCAATCCGGCCATATATAACCTTTTTCCTTTGTTCATACCAGCTTTGATCTCAGTGGCTTCTTTTCTTATCCCGTTGTAAAAGTTATAAAACGATTTCATAAGATTATAAATAGGATCCTTTTCAACGATTTTTAATTTCGGATCATTAAGAAATGCGTTCATTTTATTTTCATCTACAAAAATGGATTTACTGAATGCCATATCGGCATATTGCTGAAAATCACCTTTATATTTTTTAGCAATGCCGGTTAGTTGTTCCGGATAAAATTTTGTGGGAATATTATCATAATACATTTCCAGCATGGCTGCCATCAATTTCTCGTCGGTAGGCTGATTATAATTCTTGAAATAAGCAACAGATTTTTTTTCCAAACCTGCAATCAGCTGGT
>JAGLWB010000254.1 GCA_023133655.1 Bacteroidales bacterium | reverse complement strand
TTTAAGTATGTTAGTTTGTTCGTTAACTCCGAAAATAGCATCAATTTCAGGTATTTCTTTCAGCAGGGTATCTTTATATCTTTGTGACAAACAACCCATGACGATAACCTCTTTTAGTTTGCCGTTTTTTTTGGCTTCCACATAATTCAATATTGTATCTATTGATTCTTGTTTGGCATCATTGATGAACCCACAGGTGTTTATTATCACAGTATCAGCTAATGCTTCGCTGAAATCAGGTATGATTGTTTGATCATTGGCTTTAATTTTTCCCAGTAAGACTTCTGAGTCAACGGTATTCTTAGAGCAGCCGAGTGTTACAACCTTTATTTTTCTGTTTGTTTTCATTTTCTATGGCACAAATTTTCAAACCGATAATAACCAGAAGAGTTGGCTGATGCGACCATGAAAGCAAAGATGTTTCCGGGAAATGAAAAATGACTAGTAATAGTTCGGGTTAGCTATTCCGCATAGGCAGCTGGTTTTGCTTTAAAAATGATAGTTGTAATCAGCTCTGTAAGAAATCCATAGATCATTCCCATTACAAAAGTCCCAATAACGATCATTGAATTGTCTAAAATAGATGCTGCCATTGGAATGCTTCCAATGAATCCCAATACGATTCCATGGCCCCACCACCTGATCTTCAGTGCACTGATACCGATCATGAAACCGGTCAGTGTTCTGCTTAAAACAATTGTTAACTGAATGGGCCAGGTCAATTCTTCTGTTGCATCAGGGTTTGAAGTAGCAAGATACCAGCAAACAACACCGAATAGTAATCCGCAAAATTGTTGCAATAAAAACTCTTTTAGTAGATAACATATTACCTCCTGTATTTTTTTGTTAAAAATTTTACGCAAGATATGTAAATAGATTCTATAATAAAAGAAATATCAAAAAAAGGAAGGATATTTAAACACTCACTTTTCTCTCGCCTTATTAAACTATTCAACTTTTCCTGCCTTTCTCTTTTTTCCCTATCTTTGACACGCCAATAAAAAAGCATAATGATATAATGATGTAATGATATAATGATATGATGAAAATTGTAACGTTTTTTTTCTTTTTATGCCTGTCTCCGTTCCTTCTTTCAGCCTATACCGGAGAGGTGGTGAAATCCTTTGATACGCCTGGGGCTTTTAGTACAGGTTTGACATTTGATGGAAAGTACCTTTGGCTGGCTGATAGAAAAGCAGACAAACTATTTTGCATAAACCCTGCCAATGGTGAAGTGGTACGGAGTATCCCCTCCCCTGCTTACTGGCCAATGGGTTTAGCCTGGGACGGAAATTCCCTTTGGAATGTAGATGTGAAAGGCGGGATACCTCTTGCTGAAAACTACAATGGAAAAATTTATCAAATTGATCCACAAAACGGTACGCTTCTAAAAACACTTATGGCTCCGAGCTCTTCTCCCCGCGGATTAACATGGGATGGAACATATTTATGGTGCGTTGACAGCAGAGCTGATGAGATCATCCAGTTTAGCCCGGAAGATGGCACGACTATCCAGTCGTTTCCTTCACCTTCATCCGATCCCAGGGGACTGACATATGATGGTAAATATCTCTGGGTTTCAGACCGGATCACCAATGAAATTTACATGGTTGAACCTGAAACAGGTTCCGTAATTTTGATAACAGATGCGCCTGGCCCGTTTACACGTGGGCTCTGTTTTGATGGTTCTTTTCTATGGGCCGTTGATACCGATGCTGATAAACTGTATCAATTACAAATGAATGATGGTGAGAAATATATCAGATACAATGAAAGAGATGCCACCATTACCTATACTCACCAAACTACTAACTTTGGCCCGGGTTCAGTTAAAACTGTCGATGTGCACCTCGCTATTCCGGTTAATCGTGACAACCAGGAAATCATTGGGCATATTGAGTTTATTCCTGAACCAACTGATATTGTTACGGATAAGTGGGGCCAGCAAACAGCTCATTATCATTTTAAGAATATCGGGGCTGGTGAAATAAAAGAGGCAGTTATGATCACGGAGGCAAAAATATATAATGTCAGGTATTTTATTTTTCCTGATGAGGTTGGAACCTTAGATGAGATACCTCCTGATATTACAAATATTTATCTGGAAGATAATGAAAAGTATCAGATCAACCACCCGGTGATCAGGGAAGCCGTGGACTTTGTGGTTGGAAATGAAACAAATGCCTACTGGGTTGCCAGAAACATTTTTAACTACCTGATAGACAATATGTATTATGAGATGGTTGGTGGTTGGAATACTGCACCTACAGTTTTGGAAAGAGGCAATGGATCCTGTTCAGAGTACTCATTTGTGTATATTTCGATGTGCCGGGCAGCAGGTTTGCCGGCACGATATGTGGGCGCCGTTGTTGTAAGAGGTGATGATGTAAGCATGGATGATGTGTTTCACCGCTGGGTAGAAATTTATCTTCCCAACTATGGCTGGGTTCCAATCGATCCAAGCGGAGGCGACCAGGGTTCACCCAGAAATCAGGCTAGGTACATCGGTAACCTTGCCAATAGATTTTTAATTACAACGCAAAGCGGCGGCGGATCAAAAACTATGGGATGGACATATAATTCAAATGATTTCTATACTACTGATCCGAAAACAAACGTTGTGATAGAGTATTTTGCGGATTGGGCTCCTCTTCGCTGATCTCAGATTAACGAACCATATGAAACTATCAATTGTCATAGTAAATTACAACGTCAAGTACTTCCTTGAACAGTGTTTGCTATCGGTTAGAAAAGCTGTGAAAGGATTGGATACAGAAGTATTTGTTGTTGATAATAACTCTGTGGATAGCTCGGTTGAGATGATCGTGAAGAAATTTCCGGAAGTAATTTTGATTGAAAACAAAAAAAATGCCGGATTCGCCAAAGCAAACAACCAGGCGATCAAAAAGGCAAAAGGAGAATACATCCTGCTTCTTAACCCCGATACTGTTGTTGAGGAAGATACCTTTTCTAAGATTATAAACTTTATGGATGCCCACCCTGAAGCCGGAGGGCTTGGGGTGAAAATGCTTGACGGAAAAGGCAAATTCCTTCCTGAATCAAAAAGAGGATTACCAACTCCAGCTGTTGCATTTTATAAGGTATTTGGTTTGTCCAGACTCTTCCCTCATTCAAAAAAGTTTGGACAATACCATCTTGGATATCTCGATAAAGATGAGGTGCATGAGATTGATATCCTATCAGGGGCTTTTATGCTTTTGCGAAAAAAGGCACTGGATAAAGCAGGTTTGCTTGATGAAAATTTCTTTATGTATGGCGAAGATATTGACCTTTCGTACCGGATAACACAGGCTGGATTCAAAAACTACTATTTTCCTCAAACCAGAATAATCCATTATAAGGGTGAGTCGACAAGTAAAAGCAGTGTTAATTATGTTCGTGTTTTTTACAATGCGATGATCATTTTTGCAAAAAAACATTTCTCGCAAAAGAATGCCAAACTGTTTTCCTTTTTAATCAACCTGGCCATCTATTTTCGGGCTTCCCTATCTGTCCTAAAGCGTTTTCTAAGTGCAATATTTTTCCCATTGCTTGATACTGTTATGATCTATGCAGGAATTTACATGATCAAGCATTATTGGGAACAATATATAATCTATTTAGACGGTGGGCAATATCCTGTTGAGTTTATTACCATTGCGGTTCCTCTCTATATTTTTGTCTGGTTATTTTCTGTTTTTCTGAGTGGTGGTTACGACCGGCCTGTCAGGTTAAGAAATATCAACCGGGGCATTTTTATTGGGACTGTGGCAATCCTTGTGATTTATGCGCTAATAAGTGAAACATACAGGTATTCCCGTGCTTTGATCATTCTGGGAGCTCTCTGGGGCATGATCAGTATGACAGGTTTACGGTTTATTTTTCATTTACTGGGAATTAAGAAGTATCGCCTTGGTGAAGGTTCAGGGAAACGCTTTATCATTATTGGTGATAAGCTTGAAGCAGAAAGAGTTGCCGAAATGCTCCGAAAAACGCATTTGACATCCGGATTTATTGGTTTGGCAAATGTTACAGATATTAATAACCGGAGTGAGGGATTTATTGGAAACATTAACCAGATCAATGATATCATCAATATTTATAAAATCGATGAAGTCATCTTTTGTGCAAAGGATCTTTCATCGAACAGGATTATTGATATTATGTCGGAGTTGCACGATTCACGTGTTGAATATAAAATAGCACCCCCGGAAAGCCTTTCGATTATTGGCAGTAATTCAATAAGTACTTCCGGCGACCCTTATATCATTGACATCGATTCAATTGATAAGATCAATAACAGGCGAAATAAGCGATTTCTTGATTTTATTGTTAGCATTTTTCTGATAATCTCATTGCCTGTAACAGTGTTTATTGTTAGAAAGCCAATCGGTTTCCTCCGGAATATCTTTTTTGTTTTGTTTGGAAAGAAATCATGGACAGGTTATTATATTAGTGAAAACAGGGATATATTTGGTTTGCCAAAGATCAGGCCCGGTGTATTAAATCCGTCAGATGCTTTTCTTGATCTTTATCTTTCGGATGAAACCAGAAACAGGCTGAATTTGCTATATGCCCGGGATTACAAGTTATCAAACGAACTTAATATTGTTTCAAAAGGGTTCAGAAATCTTGGAAGAAATTGATGGGTTAAACATTTTAAGAGATAAATTGTTATTGATTTGCAAGAAGATATTTGTCTGTTGACAGAGAGAAGAGA
>JAGLWB010000253.1 GCA_023133655.1 Bacteroidales bacterium | reverse complement strand
TATTAATTTTTAAATATATATATATATATATATATTGGCATTAATTAACTCGCAACCCGCAACCCGCAACCCGCAACCCGCAACCTGCAACCCGCAACCTGCAACCCGCAACTTGGGCTAATTAGTTAAACAATCCTTTTAAGTATGCTTTTGTTTTTTCCTGCTTTGGATTGTTAAATATCTCCTGGGCATCTCCTTGCTCAATAACTTCTCCGAGATACATAAAAATGACATTGTCGGCAATACGCTTGGCCTGCATAAGCATATGCGTGACAACAATAATTGTGTAATGCTCTTTGAGCTCAAAAAATTGTTTTTCGATGGCCTCACTGGAAAACGGGTCTAAAGCGGATGTGGGTTCATCGGCAAGAATTATCTCGGGATCAACAGCCAGGCCACGAGCCAGGCATAATCGTTGTTGTTGTCCTATCGACAAAGCCGAAGCCGGTTCTTTAAGCCGGTCTTTCACTTCATCCCACAAATTTACCAGTTTCAAATAGTGTTCGATCCTTTTATTAAGGAACCGTTTGTTTTTTCTGCCACTGATCCTTAGTCCATAGGCAACATTATTATATATATTCATTGGTAAAGGGTATGGCTGTTGACTCAGCAAGCCCATTTTTTGACGAATTTTTGTCAAATCCTGCCGCGTTTGAAGGATATTATCATTGTCAATTATTATTTTTCCTTCAACTTTTACATCAGGATAAAGATCGGTGAGCCTGTTCATACTTTTTAGAAGAGTAGTTTTGCCACAGCCTGATGGTCCTAAAATAACCGTAATTTTTTTTGGGGGAATTTCAACATTGATGTTTTTCAGGATATGCTGTTTCCCAATATATAGGTTCAGATCTGAAATAGTTATTTTAGCTTGCTTATCCATTGACTCATGAGATTTTATTTTTACGATATTTTGCTGAAAAAAAGCGTGCCAACAAGCTGATGATTAATATTATTATTGTAAGAATTAAAGCCGCTGCATAGGCTCTGTTTTTAACCTCTGGAATAGGAGAGGATAACTGAAAAAATATAGCTAACGGAAGAGTAGCGGTTGGCTGCGATAACGAAGTAGGGATGTAATCGGTGTACCCTGTTGTGAACAAAACCGAAGCTGCATCTCCTATGGCACGCCCAAATGATAGCAGTACAGCAGTTACAATGCCCGGAATGCACTGTTTGACGTATACTCGGTAAGCTGTTTCGGATTTAGTAGATCCCAATGAAAAAGATGATTCAAGCAGTCCCCTGGGTATTGTTTTTAATACTTCATCAATTGATCTGATCATAATTGGAATGATAAACAAAGTAACGGTAATAGTGCCTGCCAATAATGATGTTCTGAAGCCAAAATAGATCATAATAGAAAAGCCAAAGGCACCGTATACAATGGAAGGAATTCCCCATAAGAGATCAAGAAAAAAACGTATTGTGTTGACCAGCTTTTTATATTTGATTAAATGAATATTCATAAACAATGCCACAGGCAGGCCTATAATAAAAGCCAGTGCAGAAGCCCCAACGGAAAGATATAAAGAGCCAATGATGGCATTTAATATACCACCTTCCTTTCCAAAGTAAAAACCTCCTTTTGGTGTTTGTGATATCATTTCCCATGACAAAGCCGGAAGGCCATTTACTAAGATACTGATTATGATTGTGATAAGTGCAATAGCTATGATACATGTAGAAATAAACATGATAGTTCTGAAAAACCCTACTTCAATTTTTTGCCCTGTTTTCATTTCAATTTATTTATTTTTTTCAAGGCTTATAATGGCCAATCTAGAAACAAGATTAAAAAATAGAACGACAACGAACAGAACTAATGCAGCCAGCATTAATGCAGAGTCATATAATGGTATTGATAACATTTCTCCATAATTATTTGCTATGAGTGCCGGAAGCGGATAACCTGGTTGAAAAATACCTTCTGGGATTTTAGCTACATTTCCCACTACCATTAGTACGGCCATAGTTTCGCCAAATGCTCTTGACAAGCCTAATCCAAATGCGGAAACAATACCCGGAAATGCTTTTCTTACAAGAACAAATTTAGTGGTTTGCCATTTACTGGCGCCCAATGATAATGAAGCCTCTGTAAGTTCATGAGGAATAGTTTTAAATACTTCAATAAGGATGTTTAAAATGAAAGGAATGATCATAACTGATAAGACGATAGCTCCGGCAATGATACTATATCCTGATATTTCTTTGCCAAAAAAAGGGCCGATGTACCTGGAGATTAATGGCACAATTACTAAAATACCCCATACCCCATAAACTACAGAAGGAATCCCTGCCAGGATATCAATGACAGGGTGAATGATACGTAATACATACCGGTCTGCGTACTGAGTTAAATGAATAGAACTTAGCAAGCAAATGGGGGCTGAAATTATCAAAGCTAATGCTGTAACCCATAAAGAACTGATAATGAATGGCGAAAAACCATATTTTCCGGAAAGCGGTTTCCACTCTTTGGAAAAGATTAAGTCGATGATCGAGTAGTCTTTCAGTAAAAAAGATGATTTTATCAGAAGTCCAATTCCAATAAGAAATGGCAGAGATATTACCAATATGATACAAATCCTCATCCAATTGGTATGAAGACGATTTCTGATATGCCTTTTTACTACAAAGAATCGCACTGTTTATGGATTTTTCCTAAGCATACGTTGTTCTGACCTGATCATTTTTTTTGATAGCTGAACATACCCGCAATCTGTTACGAATTGTTGCCCGTCAGTTAGTATCCACCGGAGGAATTCCATAACAACCTGATTGGATGGTTTTCCATTTGAAACAAAGTAAAGATCCCTTGCCGGTGGTGATGGGTAAACATTGCTTTTGATGGCTTCCATTATATTATCCAGGTTGTTATAAAAATTTTCATTATCGTCAATCATCCCATTATTATTCAGATCAATAGGTACTACTTCCAGTCCTTCGTATTTTTCTCGTGTATTCATATCATATATATAGATGATATTGTTATAACCGATGCCATAAATATCATTTTTTATAGCGTCGGCTATTCCAGGGTCTCCAAAAACTCCGATTCCGTTGATGCTTTCCTGATCGTGGCCTAAAAATTCACCCCACTTTTGGGCTGCACCACAGGCATCAGATCGTGTATAGATATTTAGATTATTTGTTACGCCGGAACTTGTTGCTTCACCCCAATTTTTGATAGTTTCATTAATAAAAATATCGATAAATACATCGCGTGTCATACCTTTCTCTTTGATATGCTTAAGTGCAGGGTTTTTATCATTAATGGTACATAAAACACCATCTTTGGCAACAGCAACCCACCAGGTGCCTTTATCTATCTCAGCCTGGGTGAGGCCTCGTGAGAACATTCCTAAATCAACCATTCCTGATAATGCGTCTGTTAATCCTTTCCCTGCACCTCCTGCCGAAATGTCGATCCTGACATCAGGGTGAATTTTTTTAAATTCTTCAGCCCAACGAATAGTCATCGGATAGAGAGCAAAGGCACCGGAGATAGAAATATTTCCGGTTAATTCGTTTTTGCCTGATTTTTTTTTACTGGTTTGTTGGTTGTTGTTACATGCAAAAAAAATAGTCAGTAACATTAAAATACCCACAGTTGTCAAAATTTTTATTGGAATCATTTGTGTTTTCATGACATTTTGAGTTGGTTATAATTTTTTTAATTCTGTTTCTACAACTATAGCGTCTAATGGTGCGAACCCGTTAGATTCAATATGTATTTGTCCTTTCGTAAGTAACCATCTAAGGAAGCTAAGGTTTATTGAGTCGGTGGGTTTCCTTTCGGCAATAATGTATAATGTCCTTGCCGGTGGAGTTGGAAACAGGCCCGTTTTTATAGCTTCAATAATGGTATCAAGAGAATCAAAGATTCTTTCTGATTGATCGATTAACCCATTATTATTTAAATCAATGGATAATATTTCAATACCATTAACCTTTTTGCGTGTCTCAACATCAAAAACGTATCTTAAACTAGCATAGCCTAAACCATATTGGCTATTGATAATTGCATTTATCATACCCGGATCACCATAAACACCTGTGCCATGTAATTCTTGCATATCACAACCCAAAAATGAAGCCCAGATATCAGTAGCACCACAAGCGTCGGACCTTACGTAAAGATTAATGACTTCAGACAATTCAATTCCAGGTAATTCATCCCACTGTCTGATTGTATTACCCGAAAATATTTCAAAGAGTGTTTTTTTATTTATACCTGATTTTTTGAAAGTTTCCAAACAAGGATGATTGGAATTAATTACGGGCACAACCGCATCTTTAGCTATTGATATATTCCAGAAGTCATAAGAATCCGGTATGATCTTTTTAGAAACCAGCCCCAGGTCAGTGAAGTGATAGGTAATATCACTCTCACCCCTGGCTGAACTGCCGGGAATCACATTTATTTTTATTTGAGGGTATTCATTTTGAAACGTATAAGCCAAATCAGCGATCAAAGGAGACAAAGCAAAAGCGCCGGAAATCGTAATAGTACCTTTTAATGAGTCATCTTTATTTTTTTGATCTTTTAGCGAATGATGTTGACAACCGGAAAGAAAAATGGATAGTTGAGTAAATACTATTAGCAAAACAGGCAAAAAAAATTGTTTTTTACAAGGCCTCATGATTGGTGAAGTGTAATAATCATTCTACAAATGGTTTGTAAAGATAGTGAATGTTGTTAATTTTCGATTGTTAATATTAACTTCAAGCCATCAGGAGGCTGATTTTTTTTGTTGTTTGATAGATTTTTTTGATTTTTTTTGTACTTTTAACTATTTAATCTCCAGGGCAATTTATTCTATTGTTGTAGTATAATATTTTTTGTTTTTGTTAAGATTAATACCATGTCAATTAGATTAAAGCTATCAAGAAGGCTAACAATAATAGTTTTAACATTTAGTATTATTTTATCTGTGGTTTCGTCTTTATATGTTAGGAACGTGTACTATAAAGAAGTGCAAACTCGTGTTAGGCTGGATTTAAATTCAGCTGATAATGTTTATCATAATTATATTGATCAAATTGATCAGGTGTTGAAAGCTGTATCTATTCGTCGAAGGATATTATTGCCTTTGGAGCAAGAAGTTAACCAAGATCTAGGAATTGTTTTAAATAATATTTATGAGGAGAGTGGGATGGATATACTTATGCTTGTTGGAGGTGAGGGCCGGGTAATATATCGAGCACATAATCCTTTGAGGAACGGAGATGATATATCGAATGTTCCCATAGTAAAGAAAGTATTGATTGAATGTAAACCTGTAAAAGGGACCATGATTGTAACTCATGATATGTTAAAAAATGAGAATCAGGAATTGGCCAGGCGGGCTATCGTTAAAATTAAAGATACGCCTAAAGCCCGATCGATTTCAAAACAAATTGAAGAAAGAGGTATGCTTATTGCTGCTGCTGTTCCTTTTTTCTCATTAGACACAAATAATACTAAAAAGCGGCTAGGTGTTCTTATAGGGGGCTATCTATTAAATAATCATTTTGAAATTGTAGATAATGTTAAATCAGAGCTTTATCAAGATCAGATTTACAAAGGAAAAGATATAGGAACAGCAACTATTTTTTTTGATGATCTCCGGATTTCTACGAATGTGTTGAGAAAGGATAATCAGAGAGCTATCGGAAGTCGAATGAGTTCGGAAGTTTATGACCATGTTATTAATTATGGTAAAGTATGGGCGGATCGGGCATTCGTTGTAAATAATTGGTATATTACAGCCTATGAACCTATCCGGGATCTGGATAATAATATAATAGGTTCTCTTTATGTGGGCTTACTTGAAGAGCCTTTTAAGAAACCACAAAGAATTATCATCCTGTTTTTTATTTTAATGGTAGCAATAACAACCAGCGCTCTCCTGGCCCTGATTTTATTTTTTACCAGAAAGATGATAAAGCCAATTGACCATATTAATGTTATGAGTAAAAAAGTAATTGACGGTGATTTATCAGCTCGTTGTGGTATTTACCCTTCGGGTGAAATGGGAGTACTTTGTCAAACAATTGACCAAATGGCGGATGCTATAGAACGCCGTGAGAATGAGTTACAAAGTGCTACCCAACAACAGGTTTGCCAGAGTGAAAAACTTGCTTCCATTGGAAGGTTATCTGCAGGCATTGCACATGAAATAAATAATCCGCTCACTGGTGTTCTTACATTTGCTCATTTATTAAAACAAAAGAAAAATAACGAAGAAGATATAAAAGATATTGAAACAATTATTGAAGAAACAACCAAGGTGCGTGAGATTGTGCGTGGCCTGTTGGATTTTGCACGTCAAACCCCTTTCCAAAAAGAGTATACTAATATTAACGATGATTTACATTTGATTCTAAAACTTATTAAAAATCAAAAAGAGTTTAGAAACATTATTTTTGTGGAGAAGTATTCCGGGAACATTCCTGCTTTTTATGGAGATAAAAACCAGCTACAGCAGGTTTTTCTTAATTTACTGTTAAATGCTGGCGAGGCAGTATCGAAAAATGGTACAGTAACAATTAGCACTTCTATAAAAAAGAATAAAATTATGATTGCTATAGAAGATAATGGATGCGGAATCAAAAAGAAAAACATGGTGAAGATCTTTGATCCCTTTTTTACAACCAAACCAGTGGGAAAGGGAACGGGTTTAGGATTAAGTATAAGTTATGGAATTATTCAGCAGCATGATGGGCAAATAGAATGTGAAAGTATAGAAGGTGAAGGGACAACCTTTACTATTTTTTTACCCATAAACCAAGCAAAAGTAAAAGAGTGATGATAATAGGAGGACATATTGGACAATGAAAAATTATCAGAATAACCATTCGGCGAAGTTTCGGATTTTAGTTATTGACGATGAACCCATTGTGGGGTTAAGTTGTGAACGTATCCTGTCACGGGAGAACAAATATGAAGTAAAGTTTGAAACGGATTCTAAAATTGGCCTGGAAGAAGCTTTATCAGGAAATTACGACCTGATACTTCTCGATATTGTTATGCCGGAAATAGATGGAATGGAAATATTGGCCAGGGTTAAGGAAGCGGGAATTTCTTCTGAAATTGTGATCATTACAGGATTTGCTGACCTTCAAACGGCAATTGAAGCCATGAAGCTTGGTGCATCCGATTTCGTTAGCAAGCCTTTTACACCGAATGAATTAACAATAATTGTTGAGAAGGTAATAGAACATTCAGCATTGTTAAAAGAAAATATAGCTTTAAGAGAAGAGTTAAACATCCATCAGGGTTTTGAAGGGATAATAGGAAAAAGCCCTGAAATGGAGAAAGTTTTTTCACTTATTAAACGAGTGGCCCCTACTGATGGAATGGTTCTTATTACAGGAGAAACCGGTACTGGAAAAGAAATGATTGCGAGAGCTATTTATAGATTAAGCGTGCGTAAAGATAAGCCGTTTATTGCGTGTGATTGTGGTGCGTTAGCTCCAACTTTGATGGAAAGCGAACTTTTTGGTCATGTGAAAGGCTCGTTTACAGGTGCTATCACAACAAAAAAAGGACTCTTTGAAATTGCTGATAAAGGAACATTATTTTTAGATGAGGTTGCAAATATTAGCCTGGAAACGCAAAGTAAACTACTAAGAGTGCTTGAAACAAATGAAATAAAAAAGGTGGGGGATACTTTTGAAAAAAAAATTGATATTCGATTGATCGCTGCAACAAACAAAAAATTAGAAAAGATGGTTAAAGATGGCACATTTCGTGAAGATCTTTATTATCGTTTGCAAGTATTTCCAATTTTTATCCCACCATTAAGGGAACGAAAAGTTGATATTCCAGGCTTAGCCTTCACTTTTTTCGAAAGATTTAAAAAGAAGAATAAAACAAAAGCCCAAAATTTTGCTCCTGAAATCATAAAATTAATGGAAGAGTACAATTGGCCAGGTAATGTACGCGAACTGAAACACCTGGTTGAACGGTTAGCCATCTTAAGTGATTCAGACACAATTTCCCCGGCACTTCTTCCGCAAGAATTTAAAAAACCACAGTTACTGGAGGATATCCTTAAACTGCCGCAAAAGTGGGATGAATTTAAAGAACTTAAATCTCAGATAAAGGAGAACGCTGTTAAAGAAATAGAAAAGCGTTTTCTAATAGAAGCCCTCCAGCGCTCTAATGGAAATGTAAGCAAGGCTGCTGAAAGTGTGGGATTGCAACGGACTAATTTTCATCTGCTGTTGAAAAAGTACGGAATAAGTGCGAAAGGGTTGTTCTAAAAATTTCCTTCACTTTTTTTTACCTCCTAAATCACAATAATTTTTTATATCTAAGTGTATGTTAATTATATACACTGTAAGAAAAGTTTGAACAAAAATTGCGTTTAAGAACACATTTTTGATCGTTAATGGTAAGATTATTTTGTTTTTCGCCTCCTTTTATAATCAGAATATCAAGCAGTTATATTGTTTCCTGGTTTTGCCATTGTTTTAATTATGAAAATGGTATACTAATTGCCTTAGGATAATTATGAATTCAATTAATCATAACTGAAACAAAAGAGTGCCGAGCCATAGTCTATAACAAAAAACAAAGGAGGATATTATGAAAACACAAACTTCAATACTGGTAATTGACGATGAAACTATAGTTTGCGAGAGCTTCAAGAAAATTTTATCCAATGAGGGGTATAAAGTTGACACTAAAAGCCACCCACATGATGGATTAAAATTAGCTACATCACATGCTTATGATCTTGTTTTTCTTGACTTAATAATGGAAGAAATGGATGGTATGGAGTTATTTCAGAATCTTAGAAAGAAAGATCCTGATGTGCCAGTAGTCATTATTACTGGTTATCCAAGTATGTCTACAGCAATAGAGTCAGTTAGATTACGTGCATCAGATTATATTTTGAAGCCATTTACGCCAGAGGAGATTCTTAAATCAGTTGACAATGTTTTGCGGCAGAAAGATATGTTGAACAAAGATGCTAAAACCAGATCAGCTAAACATTTAGAAATCCTGGAATGGGAATCGGCCTGCAAACCGTTTCGTTTCTATGAATCTGCATGGCTACAAAAAGGGATGGATGGGTCTGTCAGAGTGGGTGGACAAATTCCAAATCTTTTTCTCAATAATATTCAGGAAATACAAATACCGGAAGTCAATAGCATCGCTTATTGTGGCTTGCCTTTATCTGGTGTTGTTTTAAATGACGATTCAAAGATCATTGTTCCGTCTCCTTTGACAGGTAGAGTAATTGATGTAAACTATGAAATTGCTGAAACTCCTTCCATTGTCGAAGGAAATAATTTTAATGAGAGTTGGATTGCCAGGATTTACCCGAAAGATCAGGGAAAGACAATCCAAGACACACACACCCGTAATGTGACGCTTCTTTGTAAAGAGGAAGAATCAGAAAAAGCATATCTACCCCGACTTTATGATCTGGGATGCAATGTTACTTGCGCTCATACGGCGGAAAAGGCTGTGAAGGCCCTGATCGAAGAGAAAAATAAAGTGATTCTGGTAGATTCGGTTTCGCTATCGGATGCTGGCCCTAGTTATGTTCAAAGGATAAATCTTGAAGTCCCTGATGCTAAAATAATAGTAATTGATAAGAAAGATTCAAAACTTGAGGAATCCTATCGTAAAGCTAAAATACTTTATTACTGTGTTGATTCACTCTTTAGCAATGAAATTTTAGATATTCTTTTTTGTGTTTTTACTTCTTTCAATGCACCTGAAATTCTGGAAACAGAAAAACCAGGTTTCCTTCCAAAGTCGATTAGTAGAATACATATTACTAACAAGCATAGTAAAAAGGTAACATTGCTCGTTTTCGGAGAATTGATGCATTATAGTAAAGGTATCGGGCATATTCTTATTAAAAAGTATCTTGAAAAAGCCTACCCGCTTGAAGTAATGCGCAGTATTATCCGCTCTGGGCGTGATGAAATTACCGGACAACAAAAGATTGAAAAAGAAAAAGAAAGAAGTGATCTTATTATCACTCTTGAGGCCGAAGCGTCTGATAAAATCCCAGGGCAGTTATATAAAGAGATGGAGGATTATAAAAACAGTGAAGGAGAGGATTGCCTCATTGTTAACTTAACAATTCAACCAAGTGGGGTTGTAGAAAATGAACAAATGCTCTTCAATAATGTAACAACAAGAGGTATTGCTGACTTTTTATTTAATGAGATGACAGCTGAATAGGATTTAAAGGTATATTTGCATAAAGAAATTTATGTCGGTTTTTTAAAAATGTACCTATATGATCAGGAATAAATCGCTTGTTGCTTCTGTCTTGGTTTTTGTAGTTATGTTAATGATCAAAAATCTTGATTTAGCTGCCCAGATAACTACCTACCCTGTTTCCGACCCCCAACAATTTTCAGGGAAACATGGCCTGTTTTACTCATTGCCAAAAACGTATTTTAACATTGAAGTGAATTTCAAAGAAACCTCTGGGTATAGAGGCCCTTTATCAAACTACGCTTTTGATTATTTGGGGATTGAGCATGTGATTAATGAAAATAGTGTATCGTATGAACTAAATGATGTTATACTGGTGCCACGATCCAGCCCCGACCCGGAACATTTTTATTTTATTGAGTATGGAGTTAAGGAAGCCAAGGAGGAGCGTTCAATAGAAATTGAATTGACCAATAGTGGTTTCCTGGTTTCCTCCGGTATTAATTGGCCTCACAATGAGGAAGATTTTGAGGTTATAGAAACAAAAGATGTCGGACACCTAGAGGTGCCCCCCGACGAAAAAGAGCTTTTCCCTTATTTTGCTACCTATAATCGCGTTGAAAAGATAGATACTATTATTAATTTTCTAACCACCGATACCGGTGTGGTTGAACAAGTTGAATATAACACAACGTTGGTTCCCAAAACATTATCCCAAAGAGCAAAAGAGGCAGCGGATCAGATTATTAAAATCAGAGAAAACAGGTTTAATTTGCTTACAGGGTACCAGGAAATAAATTATGAGCAGGGAACTATTGAATATATGGACGGACAGCTTATAGAGATGGAAGATGCCTACAATTCACTTTTTAGGGGATTGGAAATTGTGAAAGAACGCCAGTTAAACTTTTTTTACACGCCGGAGGCTGACAATCAGGGAAAGCAGGAAGTTTTGTTTAGATTTTCTTCTGATGAGGGCACGAAAAATGCCACCTCTTCCAGTGGTGAACCGGTTTATATTGTTTTTGAAACTCTTGGCCCTTTTTGGGGAGTTGGGAGTAAGATCACTGATTCTTCAATACAGCAGGAGAATAATGGCTATGTTTATCGTATACCCGAGTTATGCAGGGTGAAGATAATATTCAGAAGTGACGTGTTATTTTGTGAGGATTTCGTTATCACACAATTTGGATCTACAGTGGTTGTCTCCTCTACAGAAAAAATTAACCTTGATTTTTATCCGGCTACCGGAGGCATAAGGGAACTTCAGGTTAAATAGCTTTCCTGATTTTGATTAGTTTTGAAAGCAGATCTTCAAGCAGGTCCAGTTTTAACATGTTTGCACCATCTGACAATGCATTTGAGGGATCCGGGTGAGTTTCAATAAAGATACCATCAACACCTGCAGCGATTCCGGCTTTGGCAATTGTTTTGATTAATTCCGGGCGCCCTCCTGTTATACCAGAGGGCTGATTTGGTTGCTGAAGTGAGTGAGTAACGTCCAGAATAACCGGAACACCAAAATTCTTCATGATAGGGATATTCCTGTAATCGACGACAAGGTCATGGTAGCCAAACATACTCCCTCTTTCAGTAACCATGATCTTTTTGTTCCCGGCACTCCTTACTTTTTCAATAGCAAAGCGCATGGCATCCGCTGAAAGGAATTGCCCCTTTTTGATGTTTATTGGTTTTTCTGTTTTTGCGGCTGCAACCAAAAGTTCAGTTTGGCGGCAAAGAAACGCCGGGATTTGTAAAACATCAACATAGTCTGATGCTAAATATGCTTCTTCAGGAGAGTGAATATCTGTTAAGGTTGGGATAGAAAGCTCTCTTCCAATGGCTTGAATGACCTTCAAACCGGCCACATCACCTATTCCTGTAAATGAATCAATCCTAGATCTGTTAGCTTTTTTGAAAGATGCTTTAAAAATAAATGGTATTTGTAAATGATCAGTAATCTTTTTTATGCTGGAAGCAATCTCAAATGGGGTTTTCTTATTTTCGATAACACACGGGCCGGCAATGAGGAAAAAGTTTCCACTTTCCAGGTTTTTAATGGTTGGTATTAATTCAAGCATGGAGACATCTGTTTTTTTTGTGTCGTTTAATAATCGTATTTATCTCTCCAGAGGAACTTTAGTCTTTTAGATAACTCTTTTTCTCTGGTATTGTTTTGTGGTTGGTATAATTTTGTTCCTTTGATTTCATCAGGAAGAAATTCCTGTCTAACAAAATTATGATCATAATCATGGGCGTATTTATAATTTTTTCCATAACCAATATCTTTCATCAGGCGGGTAGGGGCATTTCGGATATGTAACGGCACAGAAAGGTCTCCGGTACGTTTAACCACCCCCAGTGCATTCTCAATAGCCATATAAGATGCATTGCTTTTTGCAGAACTGGCAAGATAAATTGCAGTCTGAGACAAAATGATCCTGCATTCGGGATACCCTGTTTTGTTTACGGCCTCAAAGCAGGCGTTTGCCAGTAGCAATGCGTTGGGGTTTGCATTGCCGATATCTTCTGATGCCAGGATAAGCATTCTTCTGGCAATAAACTTTGGATCTTCCCCGGCTTCAATCATCCGTGCAAGCCAGTAAACGGCTGCATTGGGGTCGCTACCTCTGAGGGACTTGATAAAAGCAGAAATAACATCGTAGTGCATCTCCCCTGATTTATCGTATATAGCCAGATTTTGCTGTATCACATCCAGTACTTTTTTATTATCGATCATAATAATTTTAGCACCGGGTTTCTCAGCCTGGACCGTTAGCTCAAGGGCATTGTATAATTTTCTGGCATCACCGCCGGAGATCCTCAACAAAGCTTCATCTTCTTTTATCTCTATTTTAATTTTATATTGTTTTTCCAAATGAGCAACCCCTCCCGACATAAGTTTTCCCATATCTGATTTGTCGAAAGGTTTTAGAATATAAACCTGACATCGGGATAGGAGGGGAGAGATCACTTCAAATGAAGGGTTTTCTGTGGTTGCTCCAATCAGGGTTATGATTCCCTTTTCAACAGCGCCCAATAACGAATCTTGCTGAGATTTATTAAACCGGTGGATCTCATCAATAAACAGAATGGCATTATTCTGGTCAAGATTAGCTTGTTTAATAATATTTCTAACCTCCTTCACGCCCGAGCTAACTGCACTTAACGTGTAGTACGGTCTGTTAAGTTGTTTAGATATAATATACGCCAGGGTTGTTTTGCCTACTCCCGGCGGGCCCCACAAGATCATAGATGGGATGTTACCTGATTGCATCGCCTGACGTAATATGGAGCCTTCTCCGGTCAGGTGACCCTGCCCGATGAAATCATCAAGAGATGAAGGACGCATTTGTTCGGCAAGTGGAGGCAGGTTAGGCATATGAGATAGTTAGTTGTTAATGGTCGATGAAGATAATAAAAAAATTTATTTTGGGTTATATCTTATGCTTAATGTTTAATGCCTTTGTAGCTGGTATCCAGAATATAAATGGAATAGCCAGGAGAGCCAGCACAGCAGTTAAAAGCAACGTCTTCTCCAAACCGATAAGGTCGCTAACAAAACCCACAATTAGCATGGCAATTGCCCCGATTAAAAAACTGATTGTCATAAAAACACCATTGAAAAAAGCCGGTCGTTCAGAATCAATATCATTGACCAGTGCCAGTAAAACCGGCCCTTGGGCTATCACAAAAAACCCAAGAACAAAAATAATAGGCAGGCTGAACGTAGTGTCGAGGTATATAAATAAAAACAGCAGGAGTGGGGAACAAATGGAAATGGTAAGAAGAATTGCCTTTCGACCTATAGTATCAGAATATTTACCGGCAAAATAGGCGCCTAATACTCCGGCAAACTGGAACAATGTAAATGCGATACCGCCGGTTTCAAAGCTAAATCCCCTAACATTAATCAGGTATGTTGGCAATAACACTGACAGTGCCTGCCTCATGAAGGCCCTGAAAAAGATATAACCCGATAGGATTACAAAAAATGTTTTGAATTGAGCCAATATCACCCATACACCCGATTTTTTTCGTTGTATTTCATCTGTCGATTGTATCTTTCTGATTTTGAAATAAATTATTATTGATGCGACTAATCCCATCGGCATCACTTTCCATGACCCCTCTAACCCCCATAATGACACTCCCCCTACAATAAATAGAGGCCCTAACGTCCGGGCAAGCTCCCCACCAATCATATAGAAACTCATACCCTTCCCGATTTTGTTCCCTGAAACTTTTTTTATCATTACAGGTGTCGGGACATGAAAAAGTGAAGAACTAACTCCCATAACAAAAAGCAAAACAACCAAAACAGAATAGCTGGGAGCCACACCCAGCAGACTCATAACAACGGTTGTGATAGCAGGTGAAACAACTAATAAAATACGAAGATGTATCTTATCGGCCATAATACCGATTAAGGGATTAAATAAAGAGGGGAATCGCTGGATGAAACTAAGGATGCCAACCATCCCGTATGAAATACTCAGCTTATCAATTAATAAAGGAAGTAAGGGTGCCAGAAAGGAAGAGTAAATATCATGAATAAAATGAGCAAAGGAAATAGTGATTACTTTATCACGTTTAAATGTATTTTTTTCCAGGGTTTTCATTTCTGTCAAAAGTAATCTAAATTATTTTGGAGTGGTGGGTATTTTTTTTTGATAGTTGTTACAGGTTAAAGTTTATAGGTTGCAGGTTAAGAGTGTTTAACGTTAAATTGTACATTTTTTATAGAAGCGTAATATCTTTGTTCTAATTAAATAAATGAATAATTTTGTCAACCTTAATAAAATGAATATTGATTCACAACATATGACATTTATCCTGGCCATCTCTTTATTTACGGTAGGATACCTATGCTACTTTTTTATCACGAAATCAGCTGCCATATTTTCCTGGTTTGTTAAGGCTTATGGCGAAGAGAAAACAAAAATATGGTGGGTGATCTCCCAAAAATTTACAGGTTTTTTATTTCTTGGCCTTTTACCGGCTGTTGTTATTTTGTCAACATCAACTATTCATTTACCGGATATTGGACTTGGTTTAAAAAATATTTTACAGAGTGTTTATTGGATAGCTGGTTTGTCGGCGGTAATGGTAATAATCAACTTTTTTGCCGCGAGAAAGCCAGATAATCTTCTGGTATATCCTCAGATTAGAATTCAGGAGTGGTCCATTAAGGTATTGTTATTAAGCTCTTTAGGGTGGTTCGTTTATTTATTGGGATATGAGTTTTTGTTCAGAGGGGTACTGCTGTTTTTGAGCTTACCAATATTGGGTTACTGGCCTGCCATTTTTTTGAACGTCTCCCTATATGCTTTTGTTCATATGCCGAAAGGAGCGAAAGAAACGATTGCATCCATACCCCTTGGGTTTGTTTTATGTGTTCTAACATTAGAGACAGGAACAATCTGGATTGCTTTTTTTTCCCATTTGGCTTTGGCATTGTCAAATGAATATTTCTCGATATTCTTCAACAAGAAGATGTGTGTAAAAGGTTTAAAAAGTTGAGGTTGAAAGGGATGGAAAGGAGTTAGTTATGAAGGTGTTTATTACGGGTGCAACGGGATTTATTGGGGTTCACCTCACCATGAAACTTGCTGAGGAAGGGCACACTGTGCATGCTTTATGTCGCACAGAGGAGAAGGCCAAACTTATTACACATCCAGGGGTCAGGATTTTTTATGGACATATCCTTAATGAGGATAGCATAATGCAGGGCATGGAAGGTTGTACTGTGATTTTTCATTTGGCGGCATATGCCAGGGTGTGGGCAAAGGATCCTAAAACATTTTATGATATTAATGTCAAAGGAACTACACTGTTACTGGATTGCGCTTTGAAACAGCAGGTAAAAAAAGTGATAATTACTTCAACCGCTGGTGTTTTTGGCCCTTCAGTTGATGGAAAGATAATCAATGAAGATATAGTTAGAAGCATAAAATTTTTCAATGAGTATGAACGAACAAAATCCATTGCGGATACTGTTGCGGGAGATTATAATAACCGGGGCCTTGATATTATGATCGTGTATCCAACGAGGGTTTTTGGGCCGGGGTTACTTAGCCAAAGTAATTCAGCTACAATTTTGATTGACAAGTACATTAGAGGGAAATGGCATTTTGTCCCTGGGAACGGTAAAGGCATAGGGAATTATGTTTATATTGATGATGTTGTGAAAGGACACATGCTGGTACTGGAGAAAGGCCGCTCAGGAGAGCATTATTTATTAGGCGGAGATAATGTTTCTTATCATGATTTTTTCCGGATTTTGAAAGAAGTATCAGGGGAAAAATATCGTTTGTATAATTTACCTCTTTTCATTATGTTAGCAGCTTCTAAGATTATGATGGCAATGGCAAATATATTTAGTTTGCCGCCATTGATAACACCCGGTTTTGTTAAGCGATATGTTTATCATTGGGAGTGTTCCTCAGCAAAGGCAGAGAATGAACTTGGATACTCACCAATGACGTTAGCTGAAGGTGTGAAGAAAACGATCCGTTGGCTAAAACAAAATTAAATAATGGAAACAATATCCGTTGATCAGTATTCTCTTATCACAGGTGCCTCCTCCGGAATTGGCAGAGCGTTAGCTATTGAATGTGCTAGCAGGAAAATGAATGTATTATTGGTTTCTTTACCTGAATGTGGGTTAGCTAATTTCTCTGAAGAGCTTAAGCAAACATATCAGGTAAAAACGTCCTTTCTTGAGATCGATCTTACTGAATCAGCAGGTCCAAGTGAAGTTTTTGAATGGGTGGAAAAGAAAGGATTTAAAATAAATATGTTGATTAATAATGCGGGGATAGGATCGTTAGGTGATTTTTCCAGCCATAGCCTGGAGAAAATTGATTATATGATTCATTTAAATATTCGTGCTGTATTATTGCTAACCAGTTCTTTTATCCCTTTACTAAAAAATGCCAGTAAAGGATACATCCTGAATGTTGGAAGCATACTTTCTTATGCCCCTGTTCCATATAAAAGCATGTATGGTTCTTCCAAAGCCTTCATCTATATTTTTAGCCTGGCACTAAAGGAGGAATTGAGGAAAACAGGCATATCTGTTAGTGTTCTAACTCCAGGTCCGTCACCGACAAATGCTGAAGTCAAGAGTAGAATTGAATCGGGTGGTTTTTTTGCGAAAAAATCAATTTTGTCCCCGGATAAAATTGCCCGGATAGGGTTAGATGGATTGCTCAAATGCAAGGCTTCTATCTTGCCCGGAGTGCTGAATAAAATGATGGCATATACACGATTTATCATACCCACAAAACTAAGCCTCAGAATACTTGGATATGCTTTCAGAAAAAACAATAAGCGTAATGGGGCTATATAAAAAAAGATATATTATGAAAATCAAGGCAATCGTATTTGGAATCGTTTTACTGGTATTTTTTATCTCTCCGGCATGTGAAAAACTTGACGTGAGTTATGAGTTTTTTATTGAGCACGAGATTGAGGTTGTTTCATCCTCTAAAGAGTTCGACGTGGAAGAAATTCTTAACGCAAGTGATGCGAGCTCTTATATCAAGGAATATGGTGATAATATTAAATCCATTGATATCCTTGATGTTACCTACCAGCTGACATTTTTTGACGGGCCTGATGATCAACAGATCAACACAGCTACCTTGAAGGTGTCAGATGAAAATGGGGGAGGGCCGGTTGAGATTTCAACTGCAACCAATATAAATCTTCTCGATGCATTAAACAATGTCCAGCCTTTACAGGTTAATCCGGCAGGTGTTGATCGACTGGCTGCTTTAATAAAAGCTCCCCCTCATAAGGCGATGCTTACCCTTGTTGGTACTGCCAATGAAGAACCATTGAATTTCAAGATACTGTTTAGGTTTAAGGTCGTAATGGTTGCAGCTCCGCTGTAGAAAGATTTGCGTTACTTGCTTTTTAATTCCCGCCTTGAAAGGCGGGGCTATTTATAGCTCTTTACATAAAGGTTGTGAATTAATCAGGCAAAGAATATTATTAGCAATTACTTACACCTGTAAATCTGCTTTATCCTAACGGGCTTGACAAGCAATTGAAAATCTCCTTTTGTTTCTCCGGTTTGGATTTTTCTGACAACATCCATTCCATCTATCACTTTTCCAAAGGCGGCAAATCCATAGCCATCGGAATTTCTTTTTCCTGCGAAATCCAACGATGGTTGATCGCCGATACAGATAAAAAATTCTGAAGTAGCTGTACCCGGTCCGTATCGTGCCATGGAGATCACCCCGTCTTTGTGTAAGATTCCTGTCTGAGCGGTTGACTCGTGAGGTATGGGAGGGAGACTGTCAACATTCATTGCCAGTTCAAGCCCTCCCTGAACGACTTCTATCTTAGTGGCATTATTTTGATTGTCATGCCTGACGACCCGATAAAACGAAGCCTTGTCGAAGATGTTTTGGTCCACATAGTGAAGGAAATTGGCAACGGTAACAGGAGCGGCATCACTGTATAGTTCCAGTTTGATTTCCCCCATATCCGTATTGATTATCACCACAGGGTTTTTTTTCTGACATGCAGTGGCCGCTATAAGAAAAATTAGCAAAAGATGATATGTGCGCTTATGCATGGTAGGTTTTATTTATACTATGGTTGTCCTTGTAATACCTGTTAGCATTACACCGTAAAGATATGGAGCATTGAAGGAAAATGCAAGTCGGCAAGCAAGTTGCAGTTACGTTGCATATTAGCCATGTGCAATACTAATTAATTTATCTTTGTAGATAATCTTGTTATTATTGAATAATGAGGGAAAGAAATTGAATATATTATTATCAGTTCAACAATATGAAAAGCATGAAAAAATTGATCAAAAAAAATGCTGGCATCGTTATTTTATTTTTTATTCTTTTATTGAGCTTTAGCTGTAAAAAGAGCGATGAAGAAATCAGCTGTAATCTAAACGCACCATCTAACACAACCACAGAGAGCATGTCGGTTCAATACAAGGCGTCT
>JAGLWB010000252.1 GCA_023133655.1 Bacteroidales bacterium | reverse complement strand
AGTAACCTGGACCACAACCTCCACAAGGTATTTACAACAATTAGATATCCCTGTTACTGTTGGTGCCGGATATACGTTTTCTTTTTGGGTGCTTGATAATGATGCTGGCGGAAGAGCAAGGGTAGCCATAAGATGGTATGATAGTGGCGGTAGTTTTATTTCAGGTTACTATGGCGATTACACAACCGATTCGCCCGACTGGCAGCAGCTATCCAGTGGCTCGCAGGTTGCTCCTGCAGGTGCTGTAACGGCCCATGCAGAAGTCAGGGTTTATGATATATCCGGTTGGCCGGGAACAGCAACAGTATATGTTGATGATGCCATTTTCGAAACACCTTCTTCAGCTACGATAGAAAATGCTTATGCCATCAGCAATACGGAACTTGATTTATTGTATAGTATGAGCATGACATCTGTAAACCCTGCTGATTACACATTAACAGGATCGGCAACCATTACCTTTTCAACAGCTGTTATCGACGGATCAAACGATAAACTGGTCCATCTGAGTGGCGCCTCTTCCAATATGGCCGGAGATATTACAGTCGATAACATTGCTGATGCCGCCAACAGCACTGATTATGACTTTTATGCCGGTATCATGCCTGTGGCATTTACAAACACAACCAATCCCGGTGGGACAATGGATAACACTCATTCAGCTACTTTTCAAACAATTGTTTCAGCCAACGATGACTACAATAATGTATGGATAAGTGACGCCGCAGGAGCTTATAGTGGAGTATTGATATATGATAACTCATTCGATGCACTTGTGGCCGTTGGTGATGAAATATTGATGGTTGGAGAAAGAACTGTTTACAATAACCTGACAGAACTTGAAAATCCTCAACTGATTTCCACGGTTTCAACCGGTAATTCCCCATACGGCCCAACAGTAATTAACGGTTCCGACATTGACTCGATAATACCTGCCGATACCGACCCCGGAGAAAAATGGGAAGGACAATTGGTGAAAATAGAAAATTTTACTGTTGAATCATATACTGACTATGATTACATGTGTAGCTGGTCAGATGGAACAACTACCTATTATTTTCATGTTGGAGACAATGTTAATTATCATTTTGGTGATATTACGATGCAAGTAGGTGAAACCTATGCATCAATTACCGGTGTGATAGACTGGTACTGGTCTGCTCCTTTTTATCGCATCAACCCAAGAAGTCAGGGTGATATTGAAACCTTTGCAGCTACAGCCAGGATAGTTGGCTCGTTCCAGGGGTGGAATACAACCGACCCTGATTATGTCCTCTCTGAAAACGTTAATGGCGTGTGGGAGTTGACAAAAACATTGTCGGCCGGTGATAATGAATACAAAGTGCTGGAAGGCGACGACTGGAGCCAGCCGAATTATCCGAGTGTTAATCAACACATCATCCTTACCGGAGATGAAGATATTACCTGGAAAGTTAATATTACTGACGAGCTTGTTACACACACAATCCCTGTTGTAGCTGGTAATTTTATTTCCGAATTAGGTGGTAACGACTGGGACCCAGCAGACTTAACCGGTGAAATGGAAGATCCTGATGGTGATGATATCTTTACCCTCGTGTTATTGGTACCTTTTGGTGATTGGGAATGTAAAGTGACCCTGAATCATAACTGGGATCAAAGTACCGGTGGAAACGTTCCTTTTTCTTCCAATGGCGTAGATAGTACAACGTTTACATATGACATGTCGACTAATTATACAGAAGTATCAGGCCCTC
>JAGLWB010000251.1 GCA_023133655.1 Bacteroidales bacterium | reverse complement strand
CAATGGCCCAGAATGAAACAAAAAGAATTGTCCAGCCAAAATAGAGGTAGGAGTGATGGTAGTAATGTTCTAAATCTGCCGCTATTTCCATACCATAGGAAAAAGTAAAGAAAACAACCGCTCCGGCCGGGAGAGCAATGGATAGTTTATTTTGATAAGTAAGGCCATCTTTAAATATCATTTTTTCAATATAAACATATGCAAACCCGGTTAAAGAATATGCCAGCCAGGGAAATAATGGAAAATAAGACCAGCTTTGTTTGCCCCAAAGAAAAGCTTCGATATATTTCAGCCATGAATCATCAGCAAAACCAGGTAGTTTAGGTGTTACAAAAACGATGGCAAGTGCAAGAAAAAAGTATAAATATCCGCTACCCCTAAACAAGTATTTAACAACACCAATTAATATTATACTCATACCCGCCAGAAAGAAAATATCAACCCCCAATAGGTAATCCAGTGGGTTCAGTTCGTAAAGACCATGATATATTTTGACAAAAAGATGAAAGTTCAATCCGATGTTCAATAAAAGGCCCCATAGGATCAACAGCATGCCTCTTTTAATAAAATAGAGGAACGGCCTCTCCTTCAAAGCCAGGAAATATCCCATAACGATCAAAAAGACCGGCGCTGCCGGAGGACCTCCAATGAACAAAGATAAACTCCCAAGCGGGCCTTCGAAAATACCCTGCCGAACAAATAATTCCATGATATGGACCTGTATCATACTTAAAACCGCAAGTCCCTTCAACAGGTCAGGTAATCCTTTTCGCATATTGAACATAATTTTTCGCCATATTGGTATGTTGATTCTCGCTATTAGAAATATTTTCAAAGATCGGAATATTCCAGATTGGATACAGATAAGAATAAACATTTTTTGCCAATAGCTCTTCTTCCAGCATAAGCATTAAGGCCTCAACTTCACCATCACTTAATTCTTCATACGGAAACGACAGCACAAAAAAGAAACCTCATTCAAAATATCTTTCCAAACCCAGGCAGATCAAATATTATTATTGAATACAAATTGCCCGATGGCGTATCAGAAGGATCTTTATATATTATAGACATACATGGCCGGATTATTGATAATTATAAAATTGACCGGACATTCAATAATTTACATCTTAACATCGTTAACTACCCTAAAGGAACATATATTTGCAGGCTTCAAGCTAACGGGCTGGCATCTGATATTCAGAAATTTGTAGTGCAGTAGTGCCCCTAACCTGTAAATTACCAGATTAAACTTTTCTTGATTTGGTCGTCTAATTCAAAACATATAAACTCATGAATATAAAAAAGAACATAGCCTTAAGTGATTCAGGGTATCTTTTCAACCCCTCTTCCGGCGAATCTTTTGTTGTCAATCCAATTGGGATTGAAATTATAGACTTAATAAAGCAAGGTAAGTCATTCGGTGATATTTCAAAAAACCTGCTTCAGAAGTACAACACCGATGAAGCTACTTTGGAAAAAGATTATTTTGACTTCCTCAATATGCTCAGGATCAACCAGTTAATCAATGATGAAGAAAAAAACAATTAATATTGCCATATCGGGGTTAAATGCCATTGACAGCCCGGGGCCGGGGATGGCTGTAGCAAGGGGGCTTCGGGAAGCTAAATCGTTAGATGTAAGAATTATTGGCCTGGCTTATGACACGCTTGAACCAATGATCTATATGCATCACCTTATTGACAAAACCTACCAGCTACCCTATCCTTCAGCTGGGACCGATGCCATTCTGTCTCGAATTGAATACATTCATGCTCAGGAAGATTTGGATATAATCATACCTAACTTCGATGCAGAATTATATTCTTTTATGAAGCTGGAAGAGACGCTGAAAAAGATGGGGATCAGTATGTTTCTGCCTACTTTCGAACAATTTGAAGAACGTCATAAAATCAATCTTTCCAAATTTGGGGAAAAATATGATGTCACGGTACCATCAAATTTAGGTATATATGATACAAATGAAATTCCAGATGAAACCGAACTTACGTTTCCGCTTGTTGTTAAAGGAAAATGGTATGACGCTTACATTGCATATAACAAAGAGCAGGTAAAAACATATTTCAATAAGATCAGTGCCAAGTGGGGCTTGCCAATTATATTACAAGAATTTATCCACGGCTCGGAATACAATGTTACCGGCCTTGGTGACGGAAAAGGCAACACCATAGCAGCTGTGCCTATGCGTAAACAATACATCACTGACAAAGGCAAGGCATGGGCCGGTATTTCAATAGATGAGCCTGAATTGCTTGAGCTTACCCATAAGTTTATAAGCGCAACAAAATGGCGTGGTGGCTTTGAGCTTGAATTGATGAAAAACCAGGAAAATAAATATTACCTCCTTGAAATCAACCCCAGAATTCCTGCATGGGCTTATCTTTCTGTGGGGGTGGGGCAAAATATTCCCGAAGCTCTTGTTAAACTTGCATTGGGGGAAAAAGTAACTCCTTATTCCAACTATGATGTTGGAAAAATTTTCATCCGTTATTCCATGGATATGATCGTTGACAGGAAAGAGTTTGAAAAACTTTCAATTGACGGGGAATTGTAAAACGAAGAATGAGCACACAGCAACAAATTAATTGAAAAACAGAAAAAACAATAAATTTAGAATAATGGAAAAACTCAGATACGAAAGGCCAACCTTAAAAAAATTGGAAGCCGGTATGCCTGGCAAATTTGGAATGCCAACCTCGTTACAACCCACAACACATATTGATGGTGTTGCAGTGAAAGAACTAATCGACGAATATGGATCACCATTGTTTGTACTTTCTGAACAAACGATCCGTTCAACTTTCCGGAAAGCACAAAGAGCTTTTTCAACCAGATACCCCAAGGTACAATTTGCCTGGTCGTACAAAACCAACTATTTAAGCGCCATCTGTAATGTTTTTCACCAGGAAGGATCATGGGCAGAGGTTGTATCGGGTTTCGAATACGATAAAGCAATACAGCATGGTGTAGCTGGAGAAAAAATCATTTTCAACGGACCTGACAAAACAGAAAAAGACCTGGCAAAAGCTATGCAAAACAACTCATTGATTCATATTGATCATCTTGATGAGTTATATACGATAATAGAGCTGACCGATAAATTGAATGTCAAACCAAAGGTTGCCATCAGGGTGAATATGGATACAGGGATACAGCCTATGTGGGACCGGTTCGGGTTTAACTTTGAGAATGGCCAGGCATGGGATGCGTTGAACAAGATCATGCATACAAACAAAATGGACCTTGTTGGCCTTCACACCCATATTGGCACCTTTATGTTAAGCGCTAATGCCTACGGGGTGGCAGCTGGTAAGCTGGCTGAACTGGCTATCGGGTTAAAACAAAAATTCAACCATGAGATTAAATATATTGACATGGGCGGGGGGTTTGCGTCAAAAAACACACTGAAAGGTGTACTCCTACCCGGCTATGACATAAGTCCAACATTTGACGATTATGCCGAAGCTATCTCTACTGCGTTGTTAAATGCCAATTTTCAGCAAGATCACCTCCCATTGCTGATACTTGAGACAGGGAGAGCTCTGATAGATGAAGCTGGCAGCCTGCTCGGAACTGTAATTTCAAATAAACGCCTGTCGCAGGGGAAACGGACAACCATCGTCGATGTAGGTGTGAATTTACTCTTTACATCTTTCTGGTACGAACATAAAGTTACGCCTGCACAACCATTTTCTCAATATTCAGAAGAAACTACCGTGTATGGACCTCTTTGTATGAACATCGATGTTTTGCGTGAAAACATAAACCTTCCTTTATTAAATAAAGGCGATCATATTGTTGTACATCATGTAGGGGCATACAATATGACACAGTGGATGCAATTCATCACATTACGCCCCAAAGTGGTTATTATTGATATGGAAGGAAAAACTCATGTGATCCGGGAAAATGAAACCCAGGAATCTATTACCTCCTTCGAGAGGATGCCGGAATATTTACGTAAATTTGACTGATTTTGTGTTGCCAGGTATTCAACCCACGACTTAGTCGTGGGATTAAAGATGAACAGCATGAATAGACTAAAAACTGTTTCTATACCATTTCTTACAAGCATACTGAACAGTTACTCACAGATATTCTTCTCGAACAACAGGATATTCGCAATTATTCTTCTGATTGTTTCATTCTTTGATGTTTACGCAGGATTAAGCGGTGTGATTGCAGTCCTGATAACCAATGGAGCAGCCAGTCTGATCGGTTTTAACAAAAAAAATATCTGTGCCGGGTTTTATGGGTTTAATAGCTTATTGGTTGGATTGGGAATTGGTATAACATATCAATTTACAATTGAATTTTTTATCCTGTTGATCTTCGCATCGTTATTAACTTTATTATTTACCATTATGCTCGAAGGCGTAATTGGAAAGTACGGACTGCCCTTCTTAAGCGTCTCGTTCCTTTTGGGAATATGGATGGTTATGCTTGCTGCCAGGGAATTTTCTTCTCTTGCAATTAGCGAGAGGGGGGTGTTTACGATGAATGAAATGTACACGATGGGAGGTATTAGCCTTGTTCGGATATACAACTGGTTTACTAATCTTAACTTGCATGAATCTATTGTTTTCTATTTCAGATCACTTGGGGCCATCTTTTTTCAATACCATCTGTTTGCCGGTGTGTTAATAGCTATCGGGATTCTCATTTATTCGAGGATTGCTTTTGTCCTTTCTTTAATTGGATTTTATGCAGCCTACCTCTTCTATCAGCTGCTTGGAGCCGACATTAACGCCATAGGTTATACATATATTGGTTTTAACTTTATTCTCACTGCTATTGCAACTGGTGGGTTATTTATCATCCCTTCCAGGTATTCATTCCTTTGGGTATTACTGCTTACACCTTTGATTGCTGTAATAGCAACCAGTACCGGCATGTTCCTTTCGATTCTCCAGCTTTCTGTTCTCTCACTTCCATTTAATATAATCGTTCTTCTTTTTCTTTATGTTTTGAAATTTCGTGAACGAGGGCATATGAAGCCTGAAGTCGTTGGCGCTCAGCAATACTCACCGGAAAAGAATTTATATACTCAACAGAATTATCTGAATCGATTTAATCCTTCCTTCCCTGTTCATCTATCTTTGCCTTTCTGGGGGAATTATATAGTAACCCAGGGACATAACGGGGAATATTCCCATCAGGGGGATTGGGAAAATGCATGGGATTTTGAAATTGTGGATGAAAAAGGTAATACATTCAAAAATGAAGGCAGGTTCAGGGAAGATTACTATTGTTTTAATAAGCCCGTTCTGGCACCTGCCGATGGATGGGTTGAAGATATACACAACGGTATTGATGACAACGAAATCGGTGAAATAAACCTTGACCAAAACTGGGGGAATACCATTATCATCAAACATAATGAACAACTCTTTTCTAAGATCAGTCATATAAAAAAGGGTTCTTTTAAGGTTGAGAAGGGGAGTTATGTCAAAAAAGGAAATATTTTGGCATATTGTGGAAATTCAGGCCGCTCCCAGGTTCCACATATTCATTTCCAGGTTCAAAAAGAAGCATTTATCGGCTCATCTACTATCGATTACCCATTTGCTACATATATCCTGGGGAAAAATAATCATATTGAACTTAAATCTTTTGATCGACCCGAAAAAGATGAAATTGTATCCAATATTGTAAAAAATGATGCATTGGAAAAGGCTTTTCATTTTATTCCGGGACAAAAAATTAACCTCCACCTCATTTCACCTGAAAAAAAAGAGGGAAAAATTACCTGGTCAGTACATGTCGATCTTTATAATAACACCTATCTCCTTTGCAAAATAAGTAATGCCAAAGCCTATTTCCGTGATACAGGTGATATTTTTTACTTTACTCACTTTGAAGGCAATAAAAACAGCCTTTTATTCTATTTCTATCTTGGAGCATATAAAGTGCCAAAGGGGGCCTATAAAAATATGACCATTGAAGATCATTATCCCCTAAGTGCCCTGAATAACCCGATTTTAATATGGTTACAGGACTTTTTGGCTCCTTTCTATATATTTTTAGACACAAAATTTACATTATCCTTTGAAAGTATCAATGAGACGCTGTCTGGTTCAGAAATTAAGTTTCTTTCAAATGCTCAGGTTTCTTCAGGTAAAAAAATAAACAAAAAAATTTGTTTTGAATTCCTGATAAAAAATAATACTATTGACAGTTTCACTATTTTTGAAAAAGACAAACATATCCTGGTTCGATGGGCAGAATAACAACTATTATTTTTCTTTGGATGATTATTATATCTGTCTCGGCAGATACCATACCTGATTTCATCACTGTAAATAATAATACCTATGAATTATATCAAAAGCAGGAATGGAAATTGTTAATCCGGGCAGGAAAAAGTGCTGTAAAAATGGGGTATAATTATTATTACCTCCGCATGCGACTGGGCATTGCATATTTCGAACAACAGAAATACCTGTATGCCATTGATCATTTTAAAAAAGCAATGGAACTGAACTCAAATGATCCTGTCGTGTTAGAATATCTCTATTATTGCTATATAGAGATGAATCGTTCAGACGATGCTGAAAAAACATTCGAACAACTTCCTTCATTCATAAAAAAAAGAGTGAAACCGGAGGGAGCCAGGCCGGTTGAATCCCTGTTTCTGGAAACAGGGCCCATAGTAAGCAATAATTATTCCCTTAATAAGGATATTGATCTTGATGGCCCTGAAAATATATATGGGGAAACAGTGCTTGAGCGGAATGCTTATTATACAGGATTAGGCCTTGCGCACCGTTGGAATGCAAACATCAGGTCGTACTATGGATATATTAATTACCGGTCTGACCGCACAAAACAATTCATGTTTTCCGATACCATGAGACTTCACAACGATTATAATTATTATCAAAACCAATTTTATCTGAACACAAGCCTTCATTTTGCGGAAGTATGGACATTAACTGCCGCCATGCATTACCTGCACGGCTCTTTTTCAACATATTTTGCCACTTATGACACGGATAATAACACAGTCAGCCTGACTTATGGCAAAGCCAAACTAAATAACTATGTGGCCTCCATTGCCATTGAAAAAGATATCCATTTAATTACCATGGGGGTTTTTAGCACCTATTCAAATTTAAATGATGCCAATCAATTGCAGGCCGGATTCGCTCTAACATATTTTCCTTTTGGGAACCTCAATCTTTACTTAGATTCACGGCTTATAAATCACCTTCAGGATAGTAAAAACAGGACCATTTTTAATCAAATAATTGGTGGCAGGGTAACTAATAAACTTTGGCTTGAGGGGTTTGTTACTTTTGGTGAATTATTAAATTACAATGAAAAAAACGGATACGTTATTTATAACAACCCTGATAAAATTACTTTTAAATGGGGGACAAAACTCTTTTTCCCAATTAATGATAAATTTATGGCCTCGTTTGAGTTTCATAATTTCATGAAAGAAGGATCGTTTTTAACATACAAAAACTTAACTGAACTTGATGATTTGGAACCCAAGCCCTTTTATGAACCATACACATACCAAAATTATATTTTTATAGGAGAATTAAAATGGAAATTATAATGAGATACCCAAAAGCAATCCTGTTAACCCTTATTTTTGTTTTATCTACTACGTGGACTACCATGGGGCAGGATTATAAAAGTATTCAACAGGCTTTTTCGGAAAGTTATACACATGAATATGCTGGTGAATACACCAAAGCCGTTGAATCCCTGAAAAAAATATATGATGAAGATTCATATGAGATCAATTTAAGATTAGGGTGGTTGATGTACCTTTCCGGGTTGTTTACCGAATCAACAACGTATTATCAAAAGGCACTTACACTGAAACCTTTATCCATCGAAGTTCGACTGGGGTACGCATTCCCTGCCTCAGCACTTGGCAATTGGATTCATGTTATCAATCTTTATGAAGAAATACTGGAAATAGATCCTGAAAACTCATTAACAAATTACAGGTTAGGTTCAATTTATTATGGGAAAACTGATTATTCCGCGGCGATAAAATATTTTGAAAAAGTTGCCAATCACTACCCTTTCGACTACGATAACCTCATCATGTACGCCTGGACAAATTTTCAGTTGGGTAATTTTAGAGAAGCAAAGGTGCTTTTTAATATAGCGCTGATGGTTAAGCCTGATGATAAATCTGCTTTGGAAGGGTTGAAACTTATTAAATAGGTATCCATATCAATAATGATCAGCAAATCACATAATAACCTGTTCTGTTTTGTCAACCTTCAATGACCATAAATATTGTGTCAGTCTGACATCCTATGCCCGGATTCCTACCCGAACGGTTTGGGTGGGAAACATACCTATGGGCAGCCAACACCCTATTCGCATCCAGTCGATGATTGCTGTTCCAACCATGGATACCAAAGCTTGTGTAGAGGAAATCATTCAGCTTGCTGATGCAGGCTGTGATTATGCAAGACTTACAACACAAAACCTCAGGGAGGCTAAGAATCTTAAAGAAATAAAGCAGTCATTAAGAAATAAAGGATACAAGATCCCTTTGATTGCAGATGTACATTTTAACCCTGTTATTGCCGAAACTGCCGCACGGATCGTTGAAAAGGTAAGAATTAATCCGGGTAATTATGTTGATAAGAAAACAGGTAAAACTGATTATTCTCACAATGATTATTACCGGGGAACGAATAAGATACGGGAACATCTATCCGCTCTGGTTAATATCTGTAAAAAACATGGAACAGCGCTACGAATTGGAACTAATCACGGCTCTCTTTCCGACAGGATCATGAGTAGATATGGCGACACTCCCCGGGGCATGGTCGAATCGGCGATGGAATACCTCAGGATCTGTCGAAGCCTTGATTTTCATAATATTGTCCTGTCGATGAAGTCGAGTAATACACGGATCATGGTACAATCAACACGCCTGCTAGTTAACCAAATGTTAAAGGAGGGCATGGACTATCCGTTACACCTTGGCGTTACAGAAGCCGGAGAGGGGGAAGATGGCCGGATAAAATCGGCAGTTGGGATTGGTGCACTTCTTGAAGATGGTATCGGTGATACAATAAGGGTTTCGTTGACTGAGGATCCGGTGTATGAAATACCCGTAGCAAAAATGCTGATCGAAAGATATCATAAAAGGGCTCAAACCTATACCGATACTCCGGATGAGAAAATCTATTTCAACCCTTTTTCCTATCAACGAAGGATCTCAAACAAGGTGAAAAATATTGGAAGTAATCAGGTCCCGGTTGTTTTTACATCCAATCCACAAAAGATAGATGCTTTTTCAGGTATTTCTTTCATACTTGTTAAAAATGATCAATTAAGTGATAATTTGATCAATAAGCTAAAAGAAAATCCTTTATCAGTTTTGATCATCGAATCATCCCAACCTCATGGAATAATTGATTTTCGTCAGCTGTTTTTCAAATTGGCTGATCATAATTGTAATGCTCCTGTTATAATAAAAAGAAGTTACGCTGATCTCGGGAAAGAACGTTTGATAGTTCACAGTGCAGCCGATTTCGGTGGAATGTTTATTGACGGTTTGGGTGACGGGATCTGGATAGAAACAGAAGGCAAGCATGAGCAATCATTCATTGAATCACTTTCATTGGGAATTCTTCAAGCCAGCCGGACCCGGTTCTCCAAAACTGAATACATAGCCTGTCCATCATGCGGCCGGACCCTCTTTAATATTCAGGAAACATTAAAACGGGTTCGGGAAAAGACAGGTCATCTTAAAAACCTGAAGATAGGTGTTATGGGCTGCGTCGTAAACGGGCCCGGAGAAATGGCTGATGCCGATTATGGGTATGTGGGTTCAGGTCCTGGGAAAATTACACTGTATAAAGGGAAAAATATTGTGAGAAAAAACATCACCGAAGAAAAAGCCGTGGATGAGTTGATCCGATTGATTAAAGAAAACGACGATTGGCAGTAAATTGTGTTGTCAGGTGTTTCACCTGACAACCGAGGTGTTTCACCCGGCAACCGAAATGCCTCCCTAATTACCCAATAACAACCTTCAGACTTTTTGGAATAATTTCAAAATCAATGGGTGTATGCCCTAACGACTCTCCATCTGCTTCAAGATAAATCTTTGAAACGGAGGTAATACTTATTTTTTTACCCTGATATGTCCTCACCTGTGGCATTTTCACAAAAGAACCGTCGTAAAGTTTTTTCACACTCCTCATCACTTTAACTTTACCTATCTGATTTATCACTGTCATGTCTAACAAACCATCATCGGCAACAGCAAAAGGGAGCTGCATCATTCCGCCACCATTGTATTTACATATCCCTACATTCATACTGAACACTTTTCCTTTTATCTTTTTATCATCGATTTGTATTTCATATTGCCGGTTATTGTATGAAAACAGGCTGGAAAAAATATTATAGAAATAAGAAAAAGGCCCTCCTTTTCCCCGGTCTTTCTGCCGGTTTGTCTTTTGAGCTACCAATGCATCATAGCCCATACCCGCCACATTGGCAAAATACCGCATTTTAGGGCTCTCTTTGCGATGATATACCACTTTCCCAACATCCTGAATAAACGTTTTTTTGTTTTTTATTAGTTTAATGGCACCCTCATAACTAGAAGGAATATTATACATCCTTCCCCAGTCGTTTCCTGTTCCTACCGGTATTAGCGCAAGGGTTATGTCGGTAGTCTTATACTTCTCCTGTTTAAAGATACCATTAACAACTTCATGGAAAGTACCGTCCCCCCCCACTACCACAATGTTTTTAAAACCGGAGTTAATATATTTCTTAGCCAGCTTAATAGCATGCTTTCTGTGCTTGGTAAAAACAGTCAAAAAAGGGATATCGTTAGCCACAAAAATCCTGGAGATTTTCTTCCAATCCTTTTTCCCTTTTCCTTTCCCGGCATTGGGGTTAATAATAACAAACCAATCTGTTTTCATCTTTTGGTTTTGAAATAAATAACTAATGACTATTAATGCGTTTCAACCCTTGATTCGTATTCTTAATAATGTTAAACTATTCAGGAATTTGTTTTTTTGTTTTCCTGGTACAACAGTCTTAATTTTGAATATTTTAGAAAAGTAGTATGAGCGTTGATTTTTGCAATTACAAAACCGGAAGATCCGTCCAAAAATCCCAGTCGAAAAAAATAATCCCTGAGAAACTTAACAACAGGGCTCAAAAATACCTTCAGGTAACCGGCTTTTTTCCCTTGCGAATAATACTCTTTTGCTGACAACGTGGAAAAATGATTTGCTTGATTTATGTGTTCATCAATTGAATAGTAGGTATAGTGCAACAGGTCTCCTTTTAAAAAGCCTAAGTCGGTTTTTTCATCCAGATGATAGGTTTCATGCACCAGTAACCCTTCCCATTTTCCCTTACGGCGGTCAAATAAGCGAAGTTTTCTATCCGGATACCATCCGCCATGCCTGATCCATTTTCCACAATAATTTGCCAGGCGATTCATCGAATAGCCATCAAAGTTCCAGCTTTTTTTCACTGCTACAATGGATTTTTTCAATTCGTCCGACAAAGCTTCATCAGCATCAAGTGAAAGAATATATGGATGCTTTGCTTTTGTATTGGCATAGTTTTTTGATTCAATATATCCCTCAAAGGGATGCTTAAAAAAGCGAACACCTTTGATTTTGCAAATTTCTTCCGTTTTATCTGTAGAATACGAATCCACTACCACTATATCATCTGCTAGTTCAGTCACAGAGTCGAGGCACCTACCTACATTCTTCTCCTCATTGTATGTTATAATGACAACAGAAAGTTTAATCATGAAGGTTATAAATAATTAAGTTCGGTAAAAATAATGACAAATGTTTAAATTTCATAATTGCCCAAAAAATAACTATCTTTTCCAGAATGCAGGAGAAAGCAATATAAGGATGGTAAAAAGTTCAAGTCGCCCAAGGAGCATGAGAAAGGAGAGGAACCATTTACCAACAACCGGAATATCAGCATAATTACTTGCCGGGCCGACCGATCCGATGGCAGGCCCGATATTTCCCAGGGTAGCAGCAACCGAACCAACAGCCGACTCAAATTCCAATCCAATGAATGACATAAAAACAGATCCCAATGAAAAAATAAGAATATAGATCAGGAAAAAAGCAAGAATGTTAGAAATAATATCCTGCGATACCGGCTTACCATTAATCCTCACCGGAATAATTGCATGGGGATGAATCAGCCGCTTTAACTCCAGTAAACTATTTTTAAGTAAAAGTAACTGTCGTACCATTTTTATGCTTCCTCCTGTTGACCCGGCACATCCTCCTGCAAACATGAGAATAAAAATGATCATCCACAGAAAAAAGGGCCAGTTTAAGTAATTTGTAGTTACAAAACCTGTGGTTGTAGTAATAGATACTACCTGAAATAAAGCATCTCTAAAGCCCTTTTCTATCCCTAAACCATGTGTAAGAATCAATGAAGCAGCTATTATTATGGTGACACCACCCATCAATTTAAGATAGTATCTTAACTCTTCATTTTTCCAGACTGTTTTTAACTTTCCATGGAGTGCCAGGTAATGCAAGGTGAAATTAATCCCGGCGAAAATCATAAACAAAATGATAACGTATTGTATATATGGCGAATAATTTGCAATGCTGGCATTTTGAGTGGAGAAGCCACCAGTTGCCATTGTTCCAAAAGCATGACAAATGGCATCGAACAGGTCCATACCTCCGGTCATTAATAAAATTGTTTCAGCTGCAGTTAACAGGACATAAATACCCCATAATCGTTTGGCAGTTGCTGTAATACGGGGATGGATTTTATCGGGTGTTGGGCCGGGAACTTCAGCAATAAAAAGCTGCATCCCTCCAATACCAAGGAAAGGGAGAATGGCTAGTGTTAATACAATGATTCCCATTCCGCCCATCCAATGAGTCATACTACGCCAGAACAATATTCCTTTGGGAAGGGCTTCAATGTCATTCAGAATGGAAGCTCCGGTAGTGGTAAATCCTGAAATTGTTTCAAAAAAGGCATTTGTGAAATTAGGTATTGAGCCACTCAGAATAAAAGGTATTGAGCCAAAAAGAGATATTACAAGCCAGCTCAGTGAAACAATAACATAACCCTCCCGCTTCCCCAAACTGCTATCCTTTGCCCTGCGTGTCATTAGCCAAACAATAAGGCCAATTGTGGAAACAAAAATCCCACTAATCACCAACGCCCAGAAATCATCTTTTCCATTGAACAAAGAAAACGAAAGATTTGTGGGACTCCCATAATATATAGAAAAGGGGATTGAGGTGATAATAAAAAACCCTTCAAGGACCAGCAAAAGCCCAATGATTTTTAATATTACCCGAATATTGATCTTAGAGCCTCGCATGACTCATACTTAACTAAATAACTTTTCAACCCTGTGAATTGCATCAGGCAAAGCAAACACAACAACCTGATCGTTTTCCTTAATCCTGAAATTGCCAACAGCAATATAACTTTCTTCACCCCTGGTGATCCCGCCAATGATTGACCCATGGGGAATTTTAATTTCATAGATGGGGTGTTTTGTTACGTATGATTTAGGTTTTGCCACAAACTCAAGAACTTCTGCGTTAATTCCGCTAAGACATTTAATGGAGGTGACCTCGGCATCCATAGTAAACCGTACAATATGACTGGCTGTTATTAACTTCTTATTGATTATTGCCTCAATACCTATATTTTGTGAAATATCAATATAATTAACATTTTCAACCAGAGGAATGACTTTTTTTACCCCAAGCTTTTTGGCCATCAAACAAGTGAAAATATTCGTTTCTGTATTATCAGTCACAGCAATAAACGCATCCATTCCCATAATATCTTCATCTTTTAGCAACGACACATTACGAGCATCGCCATTAATAACCAGCGTGTTTTTTAATGTATCGTTTAACTGAAAACATCTTTCCTTGTTGACTTCTATGATCTTAACATTTAAACTATTTTCAAGTTCCCTTGCGGTTTTTCGTCCGATACGTCCACCACCAGCAATCATAACATCATAAACATCTACCTTTTCCTTACCACTCATTGCCATTAATTCTTCAACACCATCTGGCTTTGAGATAACATAAGCTAAATCATTGATCAGGAACTTATCATCACCTTTAGGTATGATGGTATCACCTCCACGATGAATGGCAACAGCTCTGAATTTAAGATCAGGGTTTTCACTGGCAATCTGGTTTAGGGTTTTATTTAATACCGTGGCCTTTTCGTCAAGCCTAATAAGAAACAAAGAAAGCCTACCTCCGGAAAAATCAAAAATTTCCGTTGCGGCCGATAGTTTCAATAATTTAACAACTTCCAGGGCTGCGATTCTCTCGGGACAAACAAGCTCATCAATACCGAGGTCATGAAAAAATTCAATATTTTTCTGTGTCAAATATTCTACATTATTTATCCTGGCTATGGTCCTTTTAGCTCCTAGTTTTTTACCCAGGATACAAGTTACAATATTGATTTGCTCTTCATGTAACACGGAAATCAGCAGGTCAGCCCTTTTAACATTTGCACGGGTTAATACATCAATAGAAGTTGAATCACCAGTAATAGTCATGAGGTCCATTTGTGATTCAACCATTTTAAGTAATTCCTGATGTGGATCAACAATGGTAATATTGTGATACTCACCGGCAAGCATTTCAGCCAGGTGCAAACCAACTTCCCCATCACCTGCTATAACAATTTTCATGATTCTTATACTTTTCTATTTGATTTGCGAATATATAATTAAATAAAGATAAAAGGAAAAAGATTAAAGATTTAAGTTACTCAGTGTCGATGTTAAAGGCATCCCAATCACGCTCAAAAGCGATGAATGGTTACTTTTATATCTTGCATAATATTTTAGCAGCCTTTTCAAGCGTTTCATCGGTTTTAGCAAAACAAAAACGAAGAACCTTCCGGTCGGTCATTCTGTGGTAAAAAACAGAAACTGGTATGGAAGCAATTTGATATTCCTTAACAAGCCGGACAGCAAAATCTGTCTCCTTTTCATCAGTGATCCTGCTATAATCAAGTAGTTGAAAATATGTACCGTATGAAGGAATGGGATTAAAGCGGCTGCTTTCAATCAATGTTAGGAAATAATCCCTTTTTTGTTGGTAAAACCGTGAAAGTCCCTCATAGTTACTCTTGTCCTTTAAATATTCAGCTATTGCATGCTGGATAGGTGTATTGCATGCAAAAACATTGAATTGATGAATTTTCCGGAACTCCGCCATCAGGTTTTCCGGAGCCAACACATAACCCAACTTCCATCCTGTTGCATGAAAAGTCTTGCCAAAAGAACCAACAACAAACGACCGTGACACCAGGCCGGGATATCGGCAAACACTCTCATGCCTTAAACCATCATAAATCAAATATTCATAAACTTCATCACTTAGTACAATAATATCTGTATTTTTTATTAAGTTTTCCAGTTTTTTCAGGTCTTCAGGTTTTAACACACTGCCTGTGGGGTTATGGGGTGAATTTATGATGATCATTCTGGTTCTACTGCTGATCAATCTGGTTACCTGATTCCAATCAATATGATAGTCGGGAGATTTTAACGTGGCATACTTAACCAATCCTCCCTGTAATTTAACAGAAGGGACATAAGAGTCGTAAGCAGGTTCAAAAACAATTACTTCATCTTCGTCTCTAACGAAAGTAGAAATGATGGTAAAGATAGCCTGTGTGGCACCAGCGGTAATATTAATTTCTTTTTCAGGGTCATAATAAATATTGTACGTTTTTTCAGTCTTTTTAGAAATCATCTCTCTCAACACCTGCACGCCTGGCATGGGAGCATACTGGTTATAGCCCATTTTCATGTACTTGTTGACATAGCCAATCAATTTCCCGGAAATCGGAAAATCAGGAAATCCCTGTGACAAGTTAATGGCCTTATGCTCTGCAGCCAGTTTTGACATAACAGCAAAAATCGATGTTCCTGTCTTTTGTAGCTTTGATTGAATGGTTCCGGAAAATTTATCCATGCTTTTTTTGTTGATACGGAACAAATTTAATGAAATATCTTAACAGACTCCATTGCGGGGATTTAAATCACAAAAAACAATTATTTTTGTGAAGTACTGGGCATCTGTTTCCCCTGTTAACCCCGGTGCTGTTACAATTAACACTAAATTACTACTGGATACCATAAAACTCAATTTATTATGAAAACCATTGATAATTGCAACTTTAAAGATAAAAAAGCCTTGATACGGGTTGATTTTAACGTGCCTCTGGATGAAAAGCAAAACATTACAGATCCCACAAGGATCAATGCGGCATTACCTACCATCAAAAAAATATTAAACGATGGGGGGAGTGCCATCATTATGTCGCATCTGGGCCGACCTAAACAAGGACCGGAAGATAAATTTTCATTGCGCCATCTTGTTCCGTTTCTTACAGATGCATTGAACAAACCAGTTAAATTTGCGGATGATTGCATTGGTAATTCAGCTATTGAGTTATCCCAAAATTTACAACCCGGAGAGGTTCTTTTGCTTGAAAATCTGCGATTCTATAAAGAAGAAACCAAGGGAGATAAATATTTTGCCGGCAAGCTGGCATCCCTGGGAAATGTATATATTAATGATGCCTTTGGAACAGCACACCGGGCACATGCTTCCACAACAATAGTTGCCGGGTTTTTCCCGGAAGAAAAATATTTTGGGTATCTCATGGCACAGGAATTACTCAATATGAATAAGGTTCTTGTTGATACTGCAAAACCCTTTACCGCCATTCTGGGCGGTGCTAAGGTATCGGGGAAGATAGAGATTGTCAATCATTTGTTAGATAAGGTTGATAATCTTATTATTGGAGGGGGTATGATGTTTACTTTTATCAAAGCGCTGGGCGGAAAGGTTGGAGATTCTCTTGTAGATAATCAACTAATTGATATTGCTCGTAAGGCTGTTGAAAAAGCCGAAAATACCGGCGTTAACCTATTTTTGCCCTCCGACACCATTGCTGCTGAGGCTTTTGATAACAATGCAAAAAAACGGGTTTGTTGTGCCGATGAAGTACCTGATGGGTGGATGGGACTTGATATTGGCCCTGAAACCCAGAAAAAATTTGCTCAGGTTATTAATGAATCATCCACTATTTTATGGAATGGCCCCATGGGTGTATTCGAAATGTCAAATTTCGCCGAAGGCACAAAAAAAATTGCCGAAGCAATTGTTCAGGCCACCAACAATGGAGCCTACTCACTTATCGGAGGAGGAGATTCAGTAGCTGCTATAAATAAATACGGACTGGCCGATAAGGTTAGTTATGTCTCAACCGGGGGCGGGGCAATGCTGGAATACATAGAAGGGAAAGAATTACCAGGTGTTTTGGCAATTAACAGTTGACAGTAATCAAATGTGCCGACTGCCTACCGGCTACCGGCTACTGCAACCACATGCTCTTCCTCAAGCGGTATCTTCTTTTTTATTTCCTCAATATCCAATAAAGGTAAAATCCGTGGAATAACTGACTCCACAGGTTCGTAAAGTATTGAACCTTGCTGCAACTTCTCGGTAAAAACGTTCTGTTGCCTGTCAAAACTGTTGATGATATAAATAATTACACTTAACAGAACAACAGCTTTGGCAATTCCCAATATGCCCCCAAACAGTTTATTAAGGAACCCCAAGGCTATCATGTCGATAAATTTCTCAAGTATCTTCCCAAGCAAATAAATAACGATAACGACTCCAACAAAAGTAATGGCAAATGAAATGATCGGAATATATTTTTCATCCCAGTCAAAATTAGACATAAGAAACCCTGCAACAATACCTGAAAATCGTATACTCAAATAAATTCCAAGTATCAATGCGATCAGGGTTGTGATCCCAATGATAAGTCCCTTCGAGAATCCCCTGTATGCGAACCATACGATGGGAATAATAAAGATTATATCAAGAATATTCATGTTTATTTAAGTCTGCGTGTAAGCTCTGTTGCAAAAACAAACTCATTGAGTTCTTTATTGACGGTGCCCAGGATTTGATTTTTATCTCCCTCCCACCACAACTCTCCTTGATAAATAAAAGCTATTTTGTCGCCAATTTCCATTACCGAATTCATATCATGCGTATTGATAATAGTAGTTATTTGATATTCTTTCGTTATCTCACTGATAAGATTATCAATAACACAAGCAGTAATCGGATCAAGGCCTGAATTAGGTTCATCACAAAAGAGATACTTTGGATTCAGCGAAATTGCACGGGCAATGGCAACTCTTTTGATCATCCCCCCACTTAACTCAGAAGGATGCAGATGATTCACATTCTCAAGTTTCACTCTGTTTAAACAGAAATTCACTCTATCTGATTTTTCCTCGTGAGTCATTTCTGTATTCATGGTTAAAGGAAACATAACGTTTTCCTCCACAGTCATAAAGTCAAACAAGGCACCACCCTGAAATAGCATTCCAAATTCTTTTCTCAAATTTTTTTTCTCCGGGAATGATAGCGCTGTTACAGGCCGTTCATCAAAATATATCTCTCCTTCGTCGATATTAAAAAGTCCTGCGATACATTTCATCAAAACGGTTTTACCCGATCCGCTTTGTCCAATGATAAGATTTGTCACGCCTCTTTCAAACTTAACTGATACATCCTTTAAAACTAAACGGTCGCCGAACTGTTTTGATATGTTTTTAGCCTCAATCATGCAATAATAACTGTGTGATAATCAAGTTAAACAGAATGATAAAAATACTGCTGTAAACGACAGCTTTTGTGCTTGAATTTCCAACATCACGAGCGCCGCCGGTAGTGCTGTATCCAAAAAAACCTGAAATAGAAGTAATAATAAAAGCAAATACCACCGTCTTGATCATCGCATATATAACATCAAAAACCTGAAACCAGGCTTGAATGCCGTAAATATAATCGTGCGACGTAACCAACCCGCCTGTCGTGCCAACAACCCAACCACCAAATAAAGCCAGAGCAATACTAATAATAATTAAAAGAGGATGAACAAACATGGCAGCAGCTATCTTAGGTAAAATCAGATAATTGGCTGAGTTAACCCCCATGATCTCTAAAGCGTCAATCTGATCAGTAACCTTCATAGTCCCTATTTCCGAAGCGATCTTGGATCCTATCTTTCCGGCTAATATTAAGCTGATCATCGTGGGAGAAAATTCTAAAATGATCGTTTGCCTGGTAGCAAAGCCAATCGTATACGAAGGGATTAAAGGAGTATCAATGTTAAAAGCCATTTGAATAGTAGCAATAGCACCCATGAAAATGGATAAAATTGAAACAATCCATAATGAATCTATTCCTATTGCATCTGCCTCCCTTACCATATTCTGATAGAAAATTTTAAATTTCTCCGGTCTCCTGAAAACTTGTCGCATCAGAAGAAGATATTCTCCCAGCAGATAAAAAAACTTCATTTGATGAAATATTTCTGCTAAAATAACGATTATTTATTATAAAAAATTTTGTACCCCAAAAAAGAAACCTGCTTGATTGAATTTACTTATTTTTGAGACTTGAACAACAATGATTATATGCGAAAGGGTTTCTGTCTATTTATATGGCTATTTTTGTCTTTTACCTTGACCTTGACATTTTCGTCGTGTTCATCTTCAAAATATTCAACCAAAAACAAACGGTAAAAAAAAACAAAAAAGCAATATAAAAAATTCGATTGTAATTGCTATTTAATAGATCAGGGTGTTCCTGATAGTTCAATCCTACATACTGGTTATGGAGAAATTTAAGAAGATACTTGGTAAATATATTCCTGAGAGCAGCCTTGATTTTGTTTCTGATTGGATTATTGATAACAAAATCCACCTTAAAATTACCCGCTCCCGAAAAACAAAGTTAGGCGACTATCGTCCACCTGTTAATGGCCGTGGACATATAATATCTTTTAATCATAACCTCGATCAATTCACCACATTGATCATACTAGCTCATGAAGTTGCGCACACCCTGACCTGGATCAAGTTCCGTAACAAAGTCAGGCCACATGGACCTGAATGGAAATCGGTTTACCAGTCACTGCTTTGTGAATTGATGGAGAAAAATATCTTTCCCGACAGCATTCATAATGCGTTGATTGATCACTTGTCCAACGTTCGTTCTTCTATAGTGCTTGATCCTGCTTTAATGCGGGCATTGCAAATAAGTGATGACCATATGGGTGCAAAATTTCTTGAGGATTTGCCAGCCGAAACATTGTTTATTGCTTCAAATGGAAAAATATACCGGAAAGGAGAAAAATTGAGAAAAAGATATAAATGTTTGTGTATATCAACTAAACGGCTCTATTTATTTACTCCGGCTACCCGGGTGCAGGTTGTTGATTAAAATTTTTCTTATCTTTATATCATTATTACATTTTTTACTAAAGCGTTTTAGAGAAAACCTATTTCATTTCCTATGAATAAAAATCATTTTTGTATTATCATGGCCGGGGGGGTTGGAGCACGTTTCTGGCCAATGAGCAGAATATCCAGACCGAAACAATTTATTGACATCCTGGGGACAGGCCAAACTCTTATACAACAAACCTTTGACAGATTTGAAAAAATTTGTTTTAAAGAAAACATTTACATTGTTACAAACGAGATCTATAAAAATATCATCTTTGATCTAATTCCCGGTATTCAGGAACACCAAATCCTTTGCGAGCCTATGAGACGCAATACGGCTCCCTGTATCTCCTATGCAAGCTATAAAATCAAGCAGACAAACCCGGATGCTGTGATCGTGGTTGCCCCTTCTGATCATATTATTCTGAAAGAAGAAAAATTTGTTGAGGTGATCCTGTCGGCATTGAAGGCGGCCGAAAAAAATGACTGGTTGTTAACCCTGGGTATTCAACCGAGCCGCCCTGATACAGGCTATGGATACATTCAGTTTACCGATACAATCACATACAAGGAAGATCCACGCATTAAAAGGGTTAAAACATTTACCGAAAAACCAGATTTAGAAATGGCAAAATCATTTCTCAAAAGTGGCGATTTCTTATGGAACTCAGGTATCTTTATCTGGTCCCTGAAAAGTATTTTGAAATCTTTCAATCAACATTTACAAGAGGTAGATTCCATCTTCAAAGAAGGAATTGGCATATACAACACCCCGGAAGAAAATCAATTTATTGGTTATGCTTATTCCAGATGCAAGAATATTTCTATCGATTACGGAGTGATGGAAAAAGCCGGAAATGTGTTTGTGCTTGCTTCCGACTTCGGGTGGTCCGACCTGGGTACCTGGGGCTCATTATTCGAACACCGCCAGAAAAACAGTGATAACAACACCATTATTGGTTCGAACGTTATGACATACAACTCCGCTAACTGCATTATTAATGTTCCGCCACAAAAGCTGGTCGTTTTGCAGGGCCTTGACGACTATATCGTTGTTGAAGATGATGATATCTTATTGGTTTGCAAAAAATCTGATGAACAGATGATTCGACAAATAGTGAATGATGTTAAAGAAAAAAAGGGAGATAAATACGTTTGATTAAGTCAGGTTTTTGATAACTGAAACTGTAGTACTCTCATCATAATTAACCTCAAAACCTAGTTTTTTAAACACGCTGATCATGGGCTTATTGTCCCTGGTGGTTATAGCCATCATTTGCTTTACGCCGGCCATTCGGGCAATCTCTTCACAGTAACTCGTAAGCATATACCCTAATTCTTTTGCTTGCCATTCATCAGTAACCAAAACAGCATATTCAGCTGTTTCTAAATCAGGGTCAGAGATAAGCCTGCCTACGCCGATAAGTCTCTTTCTGCCTTCATAATCAATCTCTGCAACAATGCCTATTTCCCTGCTATAATCAATATAACAAAACTGGGTAGCTACTTCGTGTGAATCAAAATGAAAATCATACCTGAACCGGTGATAAATTGATTCTTTTGAGCAACTTCCCAGCATTTCAAGCCACAAGGGCTCATCCTCCGGCTTTATTGGCCGCAGCACCACCCCGGTTCCGTCACGAAGTGTTGCAGGCTTGATCAACCTTTCAGGATAAGGACGTAAAATCAAATGAGAATAATCTAATGACCCTATTGCTAAAATCTGCTGATCAACCACAATTCTTGCATCCAGGGCCATCACATCCTCAGGTGTAACAATAAGCGGATTAATATCCAGCTCTTCAATCTCAGGATAATCGGCTGCCAGATACGATAATCTGATCAGTACTTCAATAAGCTTATCAATATTTTTTGGCTTACTCCCACGGTAGCCTGTTAATAACGGATAAATCTGTAACGATTTTACCATCTGCCTGGCAAGCTGCTCGTTAAGGGGAGGAAATTCAAGTCTCTTATCTTTAAACAACTCGGCAGTGGTACCACCCATGCCAACCAACATTACTGTACCAAAAACAGGATCTTTCTTAATACCCAGGATCATCTCCACAGCATCCCGGGTGTCAACCATTTTTTGTACTGTAACACCATCCAGCCGTGCTTCGGGAACTCGCTCTGCCACTGTTTCCAACATATTCTTGAATGAGGCCCTCACCATAACCTTATTTTCAATATTTAGCGCCACACCTCCCGAATCTGATTTATGTGTTATATCAGGTGAATGTATTTTAAGCACAACAGGATATCCTTTTTTTTCAGCAATTTTTACAACCTCAGCTTCAGTTCTTGCCAGTTCCGGGTGTGTAGTAGGTATCCCATAATCACTTATCAAAAGTTTTGAATCATCTTCCGATAATATTTTAGCCTTTGGAAAGACCTCTTTAATATATTTTTTTTTCAGGTTCTCCCTGTCATAACTAAACGAAACAGGAATTTCTTTTGGTGTTTCAAATAATAAATTAAGGTTTTTTGAATAATTTGAAAGTGTCATAAATGCCCTGATGGCTTGCTCAGGAGTTGTAAAAACAGCAATTTCTGCATCGGTAAAAACATCAACACCCTTATGCATACTTGCTCCTCCCAGCCAGGCAGCCATAATCAACTTGGTGGTTTTCCCCGAAATCCGTACAATTGCTTTCGCAGTAGCAGTTGGGTCAGTCATGGCCTGAGGAGTAAGCACAACAAGAACAGCGTCAACATTTTCATCTTTTAATACGATCTCTGTAGCAACAGCAAAACGTTCAGGAGTTGCATCCCCAAGCACATCAACAGGATTACTATGCGACCAAAACGGTGGTAAGTAATCATTTAGCTTCTGCATGGTGTCATCTGACAAGGTCACAAGCTTACCTCCCAGCGAAATCAATGTGTCAGTCGCCATAACTCCCGGTCCGCCTGCATTAGTTACCAATGCAAGGCCTGGTCCCCTGGGTACTCTTTTTCTTCCAATAAGGTCAGTGAAATCAAAAATGTTTCCAATGTCAAAAACCCTGGCCAGGCCTGCTCTTCTAAATACAGCATCATAAATTGAGTCTTCCGATGCCAGCGCACCTGTATGTGATGCCGCTGCCGCCGCTGATTCAGGAAAACGACCTGATTTATATACGATAATTGGTTTTTTTCGTGCAAAAGCACGTGCCGCCGACATGAATGAACGTGCATCTACTATTGACTCAACATAAAGAACAATCGATTTGGTATTGGAATCCTGCCCAAAATAATCTATCAAATCCCCAAATGTTACATCCATAGCATTACCGATAGAAACAAAATAAGAAAATCCGATTTTTTCTTCATCTGCCCAATCCAAAACAGATGTACATAAAGCGCCCGATTGCGAAATAAATGCTACATGGCCCTTCTTAGGCATGCCATCAGCAAAACTAACATTCATATGCAATCCCGGGACGAGTATTCCCAGGCAATTAGGCCCTATTACGCGCATTTCCGGGAATTTTGCTACCTGATCTTTAACCTCCTGCTCAAGCTTTTTACCTTTCTCACCCGATTCCTTAAAGCCAGCCGACATGATAATGATACCATTTATGCCTGCTTCTCCACAGTCGTTAATAATGCCTGGTACAAACGATGCAGCTGTCATAATAACAGCCAAATCAGGAGTTTTGGGAAGATTTTTTACATCAGGGTAACAAGGGATACCCATTACCGCCTCGCGCTTGGGATTTACGGGATATACTACGCCGGGGAAGCCCCCTCCTACAAGATTTCTTAATGTGATTCCGCCTACACTATCCGGATTATTGGATACACCAATCAGTGCTATTCTTTGTGGTCTGAAAATATTATCAAGTTTTTTAAGGGACATTTTTGATAGTTTAATTATGAAGTTAATCAACGTAGATTATCCATTGTTATTTCATTCACAAAAGTATAAATGTTAACTGGATAATGATTTTTTTACTGCTATTTTTTATACCTCACCA